>JAHFAB010000050.1 GCA_023250795.1 Bacteriovoracaceae bacterium | reverse complement strand
TCTATGTTTTTTGGCACACAAGTGCCCTCCTTTACTTCGCCAGACAAAGTAAGAAAAACAAAAAATCAAACTTTATATTTTCGCAGGCCACTAACGCGGCGATTCCGCCGATTTGGGGGGAAATTTCGGGGCGGCGGGATTCGAACCCACGACCCCTTGCACCCCATGCAAGTGCGCTAGCCAGGCTGCGCTACGCCCCGTTATATTTCGTGAAAACTAGCTGAGTAACACCAGAATGACAAGATAAAGAATGTGAGAAAAAACCATTTCAATCGAGCTTTCTTTTATGCTATAGGGATATTCTGTAATTTGTCCGCGTTAGAAGATTAGAGCATTGGGCTCCTAACCTCTTTAGCGGCCCCTAGCCTTAAGGAGGTATCATGGGTAAAAAACTATACGTAGGTAATCTTCCATTCTCTGCAAATGATGCAGCATTGATGGATCTTTTTTCACAAGCAGGCACAGTCGAGTCTGCAAAAGTGATCACAGATCGTGACACTGGAAGAAGCAAGGGCTTTGGATTTGTAGAAATGTCTTCAGATCAAGAAGCTGCTGATTCAATTTCAAAATTAAATGGTACAGACTATGAAGGCCGTGCCATAACAGTCTCTGAAGCAAGACCCATGACCCCCCGAGAAAATCGCGGCGGTGGTGGCGGTGGCTTCGGTGGTGGCGGCGGCGGACGTGGTGGACGCGGCGGTGGTGGCGGCGGCGGACGCGGTGGCTTTGGTGGCGGCGGTGGTGGTGGTGGACGCGGTCGTTATTAATAAAGAGGGTTTAATCATTTGTCTAGAGACGATCTTGTTCAATTGGAAGGAAAAGTTTCAGATGCAACCGGGGGCGGAAACTACAAAGTCCTTCTCGATAACGGGGTAACCGTGTTGGCAAGATTATCTGGAAAAATGAAACGATTCAAAATTAGGATCATTGTGGGAGACAAAGTCACTGTTGGCGTGTCTCCCTATGATCCGAGCCATGGGATTATCACTCACCGGCAAAAGGTGTGAATTAGGCCCCGTCCAGACCCCAAAACCACAAAGAGGCTGGGTTCAACGTTCTATCCGTAATTTTCGCAAGACATAAGAACTCAGAAGTACTTTGAGTGTATTGGATTCCATAGTGGTTAAATAATTCGCGGTTTCCCAGAAGCTCCAGGTTTGGCTTCATGAGTTGAAGCATCCCTAATAGAGTTTTTGCACTTTCTTTTTCTCCACCCCATTCGTGTATCATCCCAATCAAATCAATCCCTCTCCCAACGGCCGCATATGCTAAAGGTTCTTCTGCACTTCCTAACCAATACCACTGTGTATTTTTATGAGCAGAAACCCATTTCTCATCTGAAGAACTAAGAACGAGCCCCCCTTGCCTTTTTTTCAAAAGTTTCATAAGCCCAGAGGTCCATCCACAACCTAGTTTTTGATCGGAAGAAGAGACTTGCCCAGACAGGCACGCCAGTGGAACTCTGATCTGTTCGCCATAGAGTTCAAATCCAAACCTATGATAAAACGAGTGCTCAGAACCCCAGAGAAAAACAGCAGACTGGTTTCTTTGCTCCGCCCACTCTAGAGCCAATGACACGCATTGGCTGGCAAGACCACCCCCTCGGTGTTTTTGGTCAGTTGCAACACAACCTAATATTCCAATCGGTAATACACCGGTGGGACTAGAAGGTGCTTTCAAATATGCTTTTCTAATCGAGGCCGAAGAAACCAGTCTGTGTTCCTCATAAGCCCCAACACGTATCATCTCCAATCCGTGTTTTTCATCCCAAACAGGAAAATCATCATAAAACTGGGAACTCATAGGAACCCTAAAGCCTTCGTTCAAAAGCGCTAATAATTCATTTTGATGCTTTAGGCCAGAAATAGATTCGAAACGACGAGCCGTGTCTTTTATTAATTCCATAGTTTAAGTGTAACCTAAAATTAAATTTTAAAAACTGGGTAAAAGCTGCCGATAAGAAATTTAGCAAAACTAATCTAGAGGAGAACCATTGCGTGTCAAAAAAGAAAAAATTTGATTTAACCCACTTAGTCAATCAGGACAGTTTAAAAACAGGTCAAACGCTTTTTTTTGTCAGTGATCCAAGCAAAAACTGCAAAATAATCAAACTACCCAATAATGAATATAAGGTACAAATGGGGATAGAGACTCTCACAGTCCACGCCTTTGCTCTTAAGTGCCTGGGACAGGACCCTCCTGATCATGCCTCCAAGTGGATCCGCACTGAATCTGGCAAAACGCTCTATGAGCTTTGGAGCGCGGACGAAGAAGATTACGCCCAAGCCGCATAACGTTATATAGGGATTATTAGCTACTGAAATAGAAAACTTATTTTTCGCAGCACTCATCCTTGAGCATTGCGTTTTCCATCCTGGAAAACGCCTTTAGCGAAAAATAAGTTTTCTATCTAAGTAGCTAATAATCCCTATATAACGCGTCACCGCCCTGTCGGGAGGACTTGAGTCTTTTTTGGTTTTCTTAGAAATACCTCATCATTAAGTACGCTAAAAGAGCATAGCAGGATGCTATGCGATGACTCAGGGACGAGTGCTGCGTACTTAATGATGAGGTATTTCTAAGAAAACCAAAAAAGACTCAAGTCCTCCGCGACACAGCCGATGAGTGACTTAGAAGTAGTCAGCAGATCCAGATCATGAGGATTTGGTGAAACCTGGCTAACCCATATTGCCAATGATTGGCAATGTTTAACCTTCATGGAGGAAGGGTATGGGCTTGCGCATTAACACAAATGTCCCCGCTCTCATTGCTCAGCGAAACCTGCGCAACACTCGCGGGTCTTTAGACAGAACTCTCGAAAGATTGAGCTCTGGATCAAGAATCAATCATGCAGGTGATGATGCCGCTGGACTGGCCATATCAGAAAGTATCAGGGCCCAACAACGCGGACTCGGCCAAGCCGAAAGAAACGCGCAAGATGGGATCTCAGTAGTCCAAGTCGCAGAAGGTGCACTTGCAGAAGTTTCTAATATTCTCATACGAATGCGTGAACTGGGAGTCCAAGCCTCCTCAGATACGATTGGATCTAATGAAAGAAAATTTTTAGATACAGAGTTTCAGCAACTCTTAGAAGAAATTGACCGAATCGCACAAAGCACACAATACAATGGAGTCTCACTCCTCAACGGTACTGGCTCAGCTTTTGAAGTACAAATCGGCACAGGAAATAATCCGAGCATTGATCGAGTCAAACTCTTTGATTCGAGCGCTGCTGATATCAACGTCATTTCTTTAGGCATTAATCTCGCCAGTGTCGCTGACAAAGTCAGTGCACAAAACTGCCTTTCAGCTCTGGACAAAGCTATTTCTTCCACCACATCCATTCGATCTGAGTTTGGAGCCATGCAAAACAGGCTTCAATCGGTCATCAACAATATCATGATCAGCAAAGAAAACATGGCTTCAGCCAATAGTCGAATTCGAGACGCAGACATTGCAGAAGAAACAACTGAATTGACTAAAAATCAAATTTTAATGCAGTCGGGTATTGCCGTCTTAGGACAGGCAAACACGACGATTAAGAGTGCCCTCAATCTTTTAGGGCAACAGGGAGGTTAGTAAATGAAAAAAGTATATAGAGGAGAAAAAAATAGAATGATGAGTTAAAAAAAGTTTAAACCAAAAGCAAAGGCACGTTGCCTGAGCTTGTTTCCTGGAAAAGGGACTAGCTCGTCTCGTCTGATCGAGAGACTCATGCCTGAGGTGTCATGATGAACACCCAGACCGAGTCGATCTTTTCAGAATACACATAAGATGTATAAACGAGACGAGCTCTTCACCTCAATTCTAGAATTACAACTCAGAAAACAACTTTGAACTTCACAACTGTGAATTGCATTAATCGTGCATAAAAATGTTTTTGGAAAAAAGGTGTCATCATCTTCTGCTTGGGGGGGTCCCAAGTGGAAAGTTGACAGTAGTAAAACGCATGTTTTTTTTCCCATAAAAAAAGACATGTTAACAAAAACTTCGGCATGGATGCTGAGCACTCTTAGGGAAAAGAGTGTGCTATCAGGAGGAGGGCAGAATTATGAAGGGAGGCTAGTATGGGTTTACGAATAGCGACAAACACAACTGCGCTGAACGCTCAGCGACAGATGTCAGTCACACGAATGAACTTAGATAAAGCATTGGAAAGGCTTGCCAGCGGCAGCCGCATTAATCATGCGGGTGACGATGCTGCAGGACTTGCGATCTCGGAAAATCTCCGTGCGCAAATCCGTGGTCTAAGACAAGCCAAGAGAAACGCATTAGACGGCGTCTCTCTCATCCAAGTATCAGAAGGAGGATTGAACGAAATTTCAAACATGCTGATCAGATTGCGAGAACTAGCAATCCAAGCGGCATCAGACACGATAGGAGATACTGAAAGACAGTTCGCAGATCGTGAGTTCCAATCACTCAAGCAAGAGGTGGATCGAATTGCAAACGTCACGCAGTTTAACGGAAATCCTCTGTTAAACGGTAAAGCGGGGATATTTGAAATTCAAGTGGGAGCTCATAATAACCCGATCTTAGACCGCGTTGTTTATAACGGTGAACGCTCAGACGCTTCGTTGGATGCACTGAAACTCGGTGGAGAATCAGTCGCAACAAAACAGGGGTCTCAACTTGCGCTCGCCGTAATTGACGACTCACTGATCAGGGTCAATAGTATTCGTGCCGATTTGGGTGCTCTACAAAATAGACTCCAATCCACGATTAATAACTTGGCCATCAGTGATGAGAACCTAGCTTCTGCCAATAGCCGAATTCGAGATACCGATGTGGCAGAAGAAGTCTCGGAAATGACAAAGCAGAATATCTTGATGCAAGCCGGGATTGCGGTTCTAGGTCAAGCAAATAGCACGAATTCACACGCACTGAAACTCTTGAGCTAAGTGGTATGAAGCGCGCGAACTGGCCCTCCGGGCCTCCCTCTTGAAAGAGAGGATAACAAAAAATGAGCTAGGGGTAGCTCATGAACTGTGAAGTGTTTGAATAGAAAGGAGATGGAACATAAAAAATACGGGTCACTCAAGATTTAAATAAAAATTTTATAAAGATTTGTCTGCTCGCACAAAAATGCGAACAAACAAAGGCGTGGGAAAGTTTCCTTAGGATTGGCCTAGGGAGGTAATCCCACATTGGAACCGAATAACACATTCTAGCAGGATGCTAGCCGCGTTTACGGAAAACCGCGGACTTTCATGGAGGAGGGTAATTAAACAAGGAGGATAGTATGGGACTAAGAATAGCGACGAATACAACTGCGCTGAACGCTCAGCGACAGATGTCAATCACTCGTCTGACATTAGACAAGGCCCTGGAACGGCTTGCCAGTGGAAATCGAATCAATCACGCAGGTGACGATGCCGCTGGTCTAGCTATTTCAGAAAATCTGCGAGCTCAAATTCGCGGGATAAGACAAGCACGAAGAAATGCTTCGGATGGTATCTCACTCATCCAAGTTTCTGAAGGCGGACTCAATGAGATTGGAAACATTCTCGTCCGACTCAGAGAATTGGCCATCCAAGCAGCTTCAGATACGATTGGCGATACTGAGAGACAGTTCACAGATCGTGAATTCCAATCTCTCAAGCAAGAAGTTGACCGTATTGCGAATGCGACTGAGTTTAACGGAAATCCGCTTCTGAACGGGAAAGCGGGCATTTTCGAAATTCAGGTTGGCACTCACAATAATCCAATCTTGGACCGAGTCATCTACAACGCCGAACGTTCTGATGCATCTTTGGATGCACTGAAACTGGGTGGAGAGTCTGTTGCCACTAAGCAAGGAGCACAACTCAGCTTAGCCGTGATTGACGACTCGTTGGTGCAAGTCAATAGCATTCGAGCTGATCTTGGAGCTCTCCAAAATCGCTTGCAATCGACCATCAACAACCAAGCCATTGGAGAAGAGATGCTTGCTTCTGCCAATAGCCGAATCCGAGACACGGACATGGCCGAGGAAGTATCTGAGCTCACAAAAAACAATATCTTGATGCAATCAGGTATTGCGGTTTTGAGCCAGGCCAATAACACAAACACTTCAGCTCTCAAGCTGTTAGCCAATGGATAAGAGAGCCTCATGAGTGTTTAATTCATTAGGCTCTCTAGTTAAATGGGATTAGAGAGCCAGAAACAGGAGGGGAGAATGTAGTGCCAAAATAAAATTCGAGTATACTATTATTAGAGAAAGAAGGAGTTTGTGTCATCTACGAAAGCGGTCCTAATCATAGGCGGGAGTGGATTTGTCGGTACTCATCTCGCCTTAAAGCTCCGCGAGTCGTATAAGGTTTTTGCCACTTATCAC
The DNA here is from genome assembly GCA_023250795.1 of Bacteriovoracaceae bacterium. Lineage (GTDB taxonomy): Bacteria > Bdellovibrionota > UBA1018 > UBA1018 > UBA1018 > JAHFAB01. The sequence continues at coordinate 3,043 of JAHFAB010000050.1, read as the reverse complement.
TCGCGACAAATCTCAATTCCAGGGGTCACATTTCTACCCATGAATGTGACCAATCAGAATTGGGTGAAGAGAATTGTGTACACTGCTCAGCCAGACGTCATCGTCTACGCAGCAGGGAGCAATAGCTTTGAGCTTGCTGAGGCAGAGCCGAGAGAGGCCGAACGTATCCATACTGGGGGTCCTGCAACCGCTTCGAATGCTTCTGAAATTTTTCAGTCAAAATTTATTTATTTATCAAATGGATATTTATTTGACGGGCACAGAGGCAATTACCATGAAACAGATACAGTCCTTCCTTACATTGCAATTGGTAAAGCCAAATTGGGAGGAGAAAATTACATTCGAGGAAGATCATTAAACTACATTATCGTCCGTTCGAGTCCCGTATTTGGAAGAGGAAATGGGAGAAGGCTTTCTAATTTAGATTACCTTCGAATTAAGCTGAGTAAAAATGAACGCATTGAACTTTATGGAGCAGAGCTTCATGCGCATATTCATGTCTCAGCTCTGGTAGGCCTGATTGCGCGATTAGTAGACAGTGGACCTAGGAATAAAACATTGCACTATGGGGGACTTACTAAAATGACAGATATTGATTTTGCTCGGGCGTTTGCAAAAAGATTTGGATTTAATTCTGATTTGATTCACCCAGGTAGAAATGCTCCCAAAAAATGGTCTGGAGAGTCTTCGATTCCTGATTTTTCGTTAAACTCAACTCAGGTTTCTGAAAGTCTAAACGTTAAACCCCTTCTCCTCGAGGAAAGTTTTGATTTGCTCGAGAAGGAACTGATTCCCAGCTCGTGAAGGTTTCGTATCTCGACTCGCTCTCACAAATTCTGCAAAGTAAAATTTTGCAACTTGTTCAGCTGAAACTTTTTCGCCTTGGAAAGTCCAAAATACATCACGGAAAGGGCCTACCTGAGCAATCAAGTCTTGTGCTTGAGCTGTAATTTTAGAGTCTCCTTGGTTTTGGATTTGTCCATCCACAGCCAATGTTCCACGCATATGTTGAGCAAAAGAAAATTGAATGACTCCATGAGCCGTATTTGAAATGACCAGTTTAATTTGATTTCTAAAAACCATAAAATCCGAAGCTGTCTGCGCGACACTATAGACTTTCACTTCATGAAACCGGCTGCCATTTTCTGAAAATCCATTAAGAACTCTGGCATAATCCATAAAAAATTCTCTGAGCTCCATCAAGAAATCCGAGGAACTCTCTTCGACTAGCTGCTGTGGGTCAAAGCTTCCTCCTAAGTGTAGAATTTTTTCTGCATCCGGGTGTGTTTCTGCCTGTGCCAATTGGTGAATCCAACCCTGTGGAGTGGGTAAAACGTCATTGAACCGTGCCATAATTCCCCCCATAAAAAGCCCCTAGAAACGAACGATGGTCAATTGGAACCCCAAATCTTTAAGTGGGCACCATATGACAGCTTCAGGCTTCCCAGTCTATGCCGGGCTTGCACACCACTGTCAGGGACAGCTCCCTGGGTAATTGACGTCGGGTCCAAAAACGTATTCGCCCGCCTCTAGGGTAGGCTCAGTATATCTGAAAATGGTTTGAGACACCAGGCTTTACACGGTTCAAAGTAAATGACACAATTTGAAATACGATGTCAGGAAAGAAAATTCTCGTTGCAGATGATAGCTTAACGATTCAAAAAGTAATTCGCTTGGCCTTGTCACATGACGAATATGAGATCCAAGCAGTATCGGACGGAAATGATGCACTACAGCAAATTGCGCTCTTTCGGCCTCAAGGAATCTTGATTGATATTAGCCTTCCAGGAAAAACAGCTTTCGAAGTCAAGCAAAGCATTAACCAACAAGAAGACGCTAAAAATTTTAAATTTATTCTCATGTCTAGTGCTTTTGAAAAGTATGATGAAAATCTAGCAAAAGAGGTCGGTTTTGATGGACATCTTACAAAGCCCTTTGACCCTGCTCAACTCAGACAGGTACTCTCTCAGGTTTTAGGAAAACAAAACCCGATTAAAGTGGAGGAATCCATTGTGATTGAAGATCCATCCCTAAACGAAAAAGACCCTTTTCCCAATCTTTCACCCCCCCCGTTTACTCCACCATTTTCTGGCTCACCCTATACGGGAGAAATTGATATCAAACAGCTGACTGAGGAAACACTCCAGCTTTCTAACCCTGAAGAGCTAGAATGGAGCATCCAAGAGTCTTCTTCAAAATCTAAAACACCCAGTTCCATCCCTGATTTTGAGCCAACTTTAACGCCGTCAATCAATATGGTGGATCTTGAAGATGTTTCGTTTCAAATAGATCTTCCAAAATCAAATCATAAAACTCCACTCCCCTTGGATCTCCCATTGACACCGCCTCCAATTGCACCTCCTCCACAGACTGAACCCAACGTCCTTCCTCTTTCTACGGGACAAATGGAAGCCCTACTAAAGAAACAACTCCAAGACACTTTGGAAAAAATGGTGAGAGAAATTTTGCCAGCAGTTGCCGAAAAGGTGATCAAACAGGAAATACATAAACTCTTAGAAGAACATCAGGGTTGAATTTTTACATCTTCAGCATAAAGACTAGTCACTTCTTCATTAGTTCCTCGCACTAATAGCTCTCCAGAAGGGCCGAGACCAATCACTGAGCCAGAATTCCCCTCCCACTCTATTTTCATCCCGGGCGTTATCTGGCTGTGCTTCTGATAGTATTTTGCAATAAAACCTGGGCTTTCTAGAAATAATTTTTTAAAACACTCTAGAACAGATCGAATGATTCCTTCTCGCAAAAGATCAACTAAAACTTTTTCTGCTAAAATCTCACTGAGGGACACAGTCATTTGGGTAAAGTCTTTGGGAGACTGAGAAACATTAAGTCCAATCCCCACTATGAGAAACATCGCTGATGAGTTCCCCACTCCCTCGCATAAAATACCCCCCAGTTTTGCGTTGTTTACATAGATATCGTTAGGCCATTTTATTTTGACTTCTAAAGTTGGAAACTGATTTTTTAATTCTTGATGTACGCCGATAGCAGAACCCAAAGAACTCCAAGAAAGCTGCTGAAA
>JAHFAB010000410.1 GCA_023250795.1 Bacteriovoracaceae bacterium | reverse complement strand
TTCTAATTTCCCCTCATTTTTTAGTGTCTGACTGGCGCTCACTTGCAATTTATAACTCAAACTGATCTGAAAATGTTTTTCGTCTGCATGCGCCGTGTCTGAAGGATCCGAAACCATAGGTTTCATTTGTAAAATAAACTCTCCCATAGGAACTGGCTTGGGAGGTTTCTTTGATTTTGAAACCTCGGGTGTTTCTTTATCAATCACGGAAAACCCTCTTCGCTCCAAAAAGGCTTTCAATAGCCCTTTTAACGAAGCCACTTCTCCGGAGCACTTTTCGCAGGAAGGGTCCGAATTAATTTCATAAAAAATCTGGATTTCATGTTTTGCATTGCGCTCTTGTACGAATAAAGGAGCATAAAACTCCAAGTATTTCTTAATTCCCTCCACATCAACCACTACTTTTAAACCAGTGTCTAATTGTCGATAATCTTTGATAAATTTTGAATAAGAAGACACAACTTCTTCGGAGAAAATCTTCTTTTGCCAAGGCTCCAGATTTCCAAGTTGACTCTGCGCTTCCATTACAGCCGATTTGAGGCGATCTTGATCTGATCGAGTCAGCTCTGCCGCTCCAGCCTCTAAAGAAAATGCACAGACAGCCGCACAGACAGCCTCAATGATGATTAGATTCATGCGCTTCAGTCTAGCACGGGATGAGGTAGAAGATCTGTGAAAAAATAAACGGGACACTTTTTATATTCTACTTTAAAAATCAGTGATTCAAAAAAGTGGGACCGTTACAAGTTAAAAGCGTGTCGCCTGGAGGGCGACCAAGAGGCACACGGATGTGTGCTCACGCCGTAACGGTCCCACTTTTTTGAATCACTGATTTTTAAAGTAGAATATAAAAAGTGTCCCGTTTATTTTTTCACAGATCTTCTACTGCAGTCTCACCACTTCTGAGCCAAAAATCTGGTTAACCACTTTGACCAGTTGGACACTCGGGTTCACAGAAAAACTCGTCGGAAGCTCTAAACTAGTCTTAAACTGAGGATCCATAAACTCAATCCTCACTCCACATTTTCCACGGTATAGGATCAGACTTTGCTTCAACTCTCTTAACTTTTCCTCACTCAACTGAGAAAGAGGCAGAGCAAGTACGACTTTTTGAACTCGCCCATCATGTGCTTGCACAAGACCCGTGAGACTTTTAGCAAAAATCTTTGGATTTTCCTCACTCGTTTCAAGCTCACCTACCAATAAAACAGGCTCCGCCTCAGACATGCTTCGTTTTAAAATTTCTTGCACCGATGCGTAGGCCTCGGGAAAAAATACGATTTCGACTTTACCTTTGAGATCTTCCAACTGAGCAAAGGCCATTTTGCTGCCTTTTTTAGTCGTCACTTCTTTCATTTCACAGAGAAGCCCCCCCAGTTTCACCTCGGTTCTCTGAGGTCTTTGATATCCGCCTTTTCCCCACGATCCCTCTACTTTTGTAGGTACTTTGGGAGTGCCCTCAATCTGTCTCACTTTTTCAGTATTCCACCCCAACCACTCCTCACAGATTTTCTGCCAAGTATCCATCGGATGTCCTGAGATATAAAACCCTACGACTTGTTTTTCCAAAGCAAGTCTCCGAGACGTGGGCCATTCTTCTTCTTGTTTAAAAAGTGCTGTCAGCGGGGCAATCATCTTGATTTCTTCATCTCTAAAAGAATCAAAAAGCGAGGCTTGTCCAAGCTCCCTCTCCTCTTGCTCATCCCCTGCGTTTTCTAAAATCCCCTCGAGAGAAGCAAAAAGACTCGCCCGATTGACCTGTGAAACACTGTCCAAAGCACCCGACAAGGTCAAAGCTTCCATGACTTTTTTATTTACTTTTCTTGTGGAAACTCGTCTGCAAAAATCAAGTACGTCTTTAAACTTTCCAGCCTTTGGATCTGATCTCGCTTCTAAAATCGTATCGACTGCAATCCCCCCAACTCCTTTGATGGCCTCAAGACCAAATCGAATTGCTTTTTCTCCCTCTTTTTTTTCTACGCTAAATCTTTTTTGAGAAAAGTTCACATCGGGAGGTAGTACTGGAATTCGATGAGATCGCGCATCTCCAATATACTTCGTAATTTTATCTGTATTGTCCATTTCTGTAGTCATCAGAGCGGCCATAAATTCGGAAGGGTAAAAAGTTTTCAAAAAAGCCGTTTGATAAGTCAGAACTGCATAAGCCGCAGAATGTGATTTATTAAACCCGTACTCTGCAAACTTAGCCATGAGGTCAAAAATAGTTTCTGCTTTGATCTGAGAAAGGCCTTTGACGAGCGCCCCTTTGATAAATATTTCTCTGTGTTCGGCCATTTCTTCTGGCTTCTTTTTCCCCATTGCTCGCCTGAGCAAATCAGCTTGCCCCAGAGAATACCCTGCGAGTTCTCGAGCGATTTGCATGACTTGCTCTTGATAGAGAATCACTCCATAAGTGTCTTTTAAGAT
>JAHFAB010000409.1 GCA_023250795.1 Bacteriovoracaceae bacterium | reverse complement strand
AGATATTACAAATGGATTAGGTACTAAATCGAAACACAAACCGAGGAGCCGTATGCGTAAATTGCGCACGTACGGTTCTAACAGGAGCGCGAGCTGGCAACAGCCTGCGTTTACTTAATGGGTTTAAAAAAAATTGCTACAAACATACCTTCTGACCTTCTTGAAGAAGCAACCCGATTAACGGGACTGAACCAAACTCAGACCCTCGTTGAAGGCCTGAAAGAACTTATTTCTCAAAAAAAAAGAGAGGCTCTATTGGCGCTTCGTGGAAAATTAAGCATTTATGTTAATACTCATAAAACACGTCAAAGACGCTCTTTATAATGACTAAAAATAAAATATTAGTAGATACTTCAATTTTTGTCAGTTTTTTTAGGGGAAGCAATATCCCAGAGTTTGAAAATCTTCTCCTAAACAATAGGATCTTACTTTCCCCATATGTTCGCCTTGAGCTATTACAAGGAGTTAGAAAACCAGAGATTTCAAAACTGAACTATGTACTAGGTGGAATTGAGCCAATCCCACACGAATTAGAGGCTCTAAATAAAGCAGAAGATATTCTTCTACAGATAAAACCAGCTGGAATAACAATTGGAATTGTCGACCTAATCATTGCAGCAGAGGCTTGTTTACTGGGAGTTGTAATTTTTAGTTTTGATCATGTTTTTCAAAAGCTATCTCAATTGAAAGCCATCCCCGGGACATTTCTGACTGATAATGTTTAATCTGCCTACTCAAGTGCAGTCCCCCTATATTTATGGAGTGCTAAATCCTCCAAGCTAAACTGAGACCTCAGACCCATCTCACCTTTTTTGGGAGAACGGCGTTTCCAAACCTGAAGAGCCCCTAGCTCATGTGCTTTTACAGTGTCGGATAAATAAATCGGAACCAACGTTTTTTCAATAAAATCAAAAATCTTTATATCCAAAACTGGGAAAGCCACTTCAAGGCGAGAGAAAAAATTTCTGGGCATCCAATCTGCGCTAGAAAGATAAAGATTTTTTGTACTTTCAAAATAATAAATCCGACTGTGTTCTAAAAATCGATCCACAATACTTATAACTCTTATTTTCTCACTCAATCCCTTAATCCCTGGCACAAGCGAACATGCGCCGCGAACAATGAGATCGATCTGGACTCCTGCTTGCGACGCTGTATAGAGTCTTTGGATAACGCTTTCGTCCACCAAAGAATTTACTTTTGCAACAATTCGGCATTTTCCGCCTTGCAATGCGGCTTTAGTTTCTTGATCAATCAAAGAAAGTATTTTTCTATGAAGCCCGGCAGGAGCGGAGATCAGAGATTTAAAATTTGTTGGAATTTCACCCAGAAAGACCTTATCAAAAAAAAGCTTAGCGTCACTGCCTATCATTTTATTTCCTGTCAAAATCGCTAGATCGGTGTACTGCCTTGCAGTCACTGCGTTATAATTGCCTGTCGACAGATGAGTGTATAATTTTGAAACCCCTCCTTCTTGTCTAGTCACGAGAGCTATTTTTGCATGCAGTTTTAGTTTTCCGAAACCAAACCCGACCTGAGCGCCAGCACTTCTGAGTTCATCGGCCAATCTCAAATTATTGAGTTCATCAAATCGCGCTCTCAATTCTATCAATACTCTTATTTTTTTATTTTTAGCCGCTACTTTGAGTGAAGAAATAATTTCAGAAACTACATCCATGCGATAAACCGTCATTTCAATCGCTATGACATCTGGATCCTCACAAGCCCCTTTGATCCAAAGACAGAAAGCATCAAAAGAGTCGTAGGGGTGATGCAATAGAAGATCCCTTTGCTTTAAAGCCTCTAAAGTTTGAGAATAGTTTTTGAATAACTCCGGAACTTGAGGTCGTACTGGAGGATAGCAAAGCAATGGATTTGCTTTCACTCCTTCTTGAAAAAACTGACGTACTGATACAAAACCCTGAAGACAGAGAGTGTGAGGTGCAGAGAAAACCTGTTTCGGTCTGAGTTTAAGGAGAGTGGCCATCTCAAAAAGAAAAGATTGGGAGAGGCTTCCTCTATATTGCAATCTCACCGGTCTCCCACGATCTCTCCCGCTAATCCCTGTTCGAACCAAATCTGGAATTGACTCCGTATCCTCTTCTTCTTCTAGATTGAAAGCAAAATCACCATCCCGTGTCAGACGAATCACACCCATAGACCCCTGAGTTTCATGAGATCTAAGTGGTTTTAGATAGTGACATATTAAGTCATCTAAAAAAAACAGATCAGATCTTTTTTCTGAAATCGATTCCACCCAAAAGGAAGTGGGTAATTCTTTGGGTATGATCCATCCCTCTTTTCCAGATTCTGTAATTGCTGCCATTTGAAGATTTCCCAGGCTGGATACATCTTTTAGCCTAAAAGGACTCACACTCTTAAGCAGAGGTAAAACTTTATCTATGAATAATTTTTCCGCTATCCCAAGTGCCACTGTG
>JAHFAB010000408.1 GCA_023250795.1 Bacteriovoracaceae bacterium | reverse complement strand
TTACAAGAAGAAATGAACAAAAAAAGTTTAACAGAAGCGTTTAACACAATAAAACCAGAAACAGAAATCTGCATCACCTCAGCAACACACCAAATCAGAGGATACATCGACGCAATCCATAAAAACGACGGAGAAATCCTCATCCTCGACTATAAAACAAGTAGAAGTGATGAAGTCACTGAAGATTATAAACTCCAACTAGCAATTTATGTTTTACTCTTCGAAGAACAACAAGGAAAAATGCCAGACAAAGTAGGTCTTTACTTCTTACGCCACGGACAACAAAAACTTATCCCAGTCACACCAGAACTCATCGCATTCGCAAAAAAAGAATGTAAAAATGTCCACAATAATACAATCAGCCAAGACATAGAAGATTATCCAAAAAATCTCGGACCACTCTGCAAATGGTGCGACTACAAAGACTACTGTTTCGGACAGAAAAGCTTATCAGACTATACACTACTCAAAGAGCAAGCACACAATGGATGAAAAAGACAACGAAACATTTGAAGATGAAGGATTAATGCCAGCATTAGAAGCAATTGGAAACTTGTTCAAAATGCAAGATCTCAGCGGAACCCTAGAAGAATTGCACACTTATTTTTCAGAAGCTCTCAACACCGCCACAGACCAAACCAAAGCAGCAACTATTGCAAAAACATTACAAGAACTAAGCGCATACATCCTTTCCTGGGAATACGCAGACGAAACCTATGAAAAACCATTCTTAAACATCTGTAAAACCTTACTTGATGGAAAACTACCCCACTCTAAATTTGAAAGCTTCGAACCAACAAAAGTCCAAGAATTTTTTGAAAGAGCACTCGCTCTAGAACCTCAACTCGCTGAACAAATAAAAACAAGACTAGCTGAACCTGAAGAAGAATTCGAAGAGTAAACAAAACCTTTAAATTTCCACCCTCAAGACCAAGAACAATTTGGGCTGTTAGCTCAGCTTGGTAGAGCAACTGACTCTTAATCAGTAGGTCGAGGGTTCAAATCCCTTACAGCCCGCACATTTTTTAAAACTATTTTTCACTCTCAAAAATCATTCGTTTACTTTTCACTATTTTCCAAATAAGAAGATAACCCTACTCACCAAAATAAAGAGCAGAGGAATCTTTTGACTTTTTAGATAGTCACTTGCAACACCATAAAAAATTGATCCAACAAAAACAACTGTTTTTGATATACTAAAATAAAATCCAAACTGTAATCCAAATTCGTAACGTTCGATACTATTTGAATATTGCGCGCGTAAGTAAGACTGACTATTGCCCACAACTAAAGCTCCGAAGAAAATCATAAATCCTAAGCTAATAATTCCTTAGATTTAGTCACCCTCCACCTTCCGGCTCTGTCCTAAATCTCATTTTTTTCTATTTGGTAAAATCAGAAATAAACTCTCTCCATAAGAAATGAAGGTTTCAAGTGATTAAAATTTTATGAATTAAGAAGTCTTAGGACAGAGCCCCACCTTCCATAACTTTTATATAGCTTCACTAAACTCTGCAAGAGTATGGCACAAAGAGTTTTTGGAAGAACTGAACGTTACAGGCCAATTAGAAAAGGTCGTCATCGTAAAGCTCGTCCAAAAAGTTTTAAAACTGAAGCAGCTGCTCAAAGATGGGCCGAGACGCATGGAATAAAAAAGTATAGCTTAAGAAATTCTAAAAATCCTGAAGCAAAAGAAAAAAAATTATTTATTATCTCAGAATGAACTCAGACAAAATCTTTTCAATACTCCTAAAATTATTTTTTCTTATGGGCTCGTGGTCTAGCGGTTATGACACAACCCTCACACGGTTGAGGTCCTGAGTTCAAATCTCAGCGAGCCCACTTTTAGAATAAAATTTTCAAAACATTTTTATAGATTCACTAATGCTCTTCTTTTTACGGGCCCATGGTCTAGTGGCTATGACCCCACCCTTACAAGGTGGTAGTCGCAGGTTCGAGTCCTGCTGGGCCCACTTATACTATGGATTACAAAAAAACAACAATAGCAGCATATAACCAACAAGCAGGAGCTTTTGCTAAAAAATTCGCAGCCTTACTTAACTTAGACAGAAGAGATGAATTCAAAAAATTTGAAAAATTTCTCCCTGGAAAAAAAATGTTAGACCTTGGCTGCGGATCCGGAGATCATGCTGCTTATTTTAAAAATCAAGGCCTTGACCCGCTTTGTATTGATCTTTCACAAGCAATGATAGACTTCTGCAGGGAAAAAGAATTACCAGCTTACCAAATGGATATTGAACACTTATCTCTTGATTCTGAATCCTTTGACGGAATTTGGGCTGTCACTTCTCTTTGTCACATTCCAAAAATAGCACTCCCAAACGTTCTAGATAATATCCACAGACTTTTAAAAAAAGAAGGAATTTTCTATCTCTGCATGAAACAAGGTGAAGGAGAATGCTTTGTGAGAGATAATGCT
>JAHFAB010000049.1:5433-9426 GCA_023250795.1 Bacteriovoracaceae bacterium | reverse complement strand
ATGATAAGCCCCGCTATAAGCTTGTAGTCAGTGATTTCCATTTAGGTAAAGGCCGTTATTTTCGAGATCGAACCCAAAATATTTTAGAAGATTTTGTCTATGATCGGGAGTGGGCGGAGTTTCTCAATTTCTATCGCTCAGGCAGTTATGCAGATGCGGAAGTGGAACTCATTTTAAACGGAGATATATTAAACTTACTTCAAATCGACACCTGGGGTGTGCATACCCACTTAATGACTGAGAGAAGTATTGAGCATGCAGTGGAGCGAATTGTGGCTGGACATCCAGAGTTTTTTCATGCTCTGAGGCGTTTCGCAGCGACTCCAGGACATACGATTGCCTACGTGGTTGGAAATCATGATATTGGGATGCTTTGGACAAAACCTAGAAAAGTTTTTTCTGATGCTTGTGGATTTCCTGTCGTATTTTATGATGTTTTTTATAAATTTGACGGAATTTATATAGAACATGGTCAGCAATATGAACGTTTTTCTTCGACAGATATGCAAAGGCCTTTTATCACTCGTGGATTACCCGAGCCCGTTCTCAATTTGCCTTGGGCTTCCTTGTTTGTGGCAGTGCTTCTTCCAAAAATCAAACAAGAGCGCCCTCATGTAGACAAAGTGAGGCCCTTTCAAACTTTTCTCACCTGGACAACGATGCATGATTTTTTCTGGAGCATCAAGACGTGTTTGAGAGTTTTAAAATTTGTCGTTGATACTCTTCTGTTCAGGCGAAGGTATCAAATAGTTCAGGGATTTAGGTCAACTTTGGGATTACTCAAAGAGATCACGATTTATCCAAATTATGACAAGATTGCATTTAAGATATTGGAAGAACAAGAAGACACCCACACAGTGATCATGGGGCATACTCATCTCTTGCGTTATCGGCAGTGGAGGGAGGGAAAGGAATATTTCAACGAGGGCACTTGGAACGAAGTCACCAATTTGGACCTGAGTGACTATGGGACTCGGACTCGTTTGACTTATGCTTTTATCGAGTACCCAATGGAAAAGGCCTCAAAACCCAGTGTAAGGCTGAAAGAGTGGAAAGGGGTTTGGAAGCCTGAGATGGATATTTTAGTCTAGTGTTGGTTTAGTACTTGACCTTTTTTTATCGTTCTTCTAGATTCAAAAAACATGAGGGTTGCGGTTGTCATTCCTGCCCGCTTTTCGTCTACAAGATTGCCAGGCAAACCCCTCTCTGAAATTCACGGCAAGACAATGATCCAAAGAGTTTACGAAAAGGCCTTGCTGGTCAAGGGCGGTGCCTACACGGCTACTTCTTATCTAGCGACGCCCTACATAGCTACAGACGACGAACGAATTGCTACAGTGGTTCGTGGTTTTGGCGGAAATGTTCTGATGACGTCTTCTGTTTTGCGGACCGGAACGGACCGAGTGGCAGAGGCCGCGGAAAAGATAGAAGCCGATGTTTTGGTGAACTTGCAGGGGGACGAGCCCTTGATTGAGCCCTCCTCTATAGAAAAAGTCATAGATTTGATTGTCTGTGGAAAATTTCAGATGGGAACCCTCATGACACGCTTAAAAGACCCAAAGGATCTTTTGAATCCATCTGTCGTGAAAGTCCTTGTCGATAAAAATAAAAGAGCTCTGAGTTTTTCCAGGCTTCCCTTATCTGGGGGTTTTAGACATATTGGTATTTATTCGTTTACGCGAGAAACACTTTTCCATTTTCGAGATTTGCCGCCTTCTGATCTTGAAAAAAAAGAATCTCTTGAACAGCTTCGAGCATTAGAAAATGGGATTTCTATTGGCGTAGACGAAGTGGATACTGAGTCAGTTGGAGTAGATACTTTTGAGGATTTGGAGAAAGTAAGGAAAATAGTTTCAGATCAAGAAACCAGGGTTTATGGCTAAACAAAGAAAATATATTTTTGTCACCGGAGGAGTTCTTTCGAGCATTGGAAAAGGGATTAGTGCGGCTTCGATTGGGATGCTCATGGAGCAAAGAGGAATCCAAGTGACAATGATCAAAATGGATCCTTATCTCAATGTGGACCCAGGAACGATGAGTCCCTTTCAGCACGGTGAGGTTTTTGTTCTAGATGATGGAGCTGAGACTGATTTGGATTTAGGTCATTACTCTCGATTTGTGCAGGGAGCGAAGTTCACGCGTAAAAATAGTTTTACGACAGGACGGATCTACGACACGGTGATCAGGCGAGAGAGAGCCGGGGGATACCTTGGAAAAACGGTTCAAGTCATTCCACATATTACTGATGAGATCAAACGTCATATTCATGATGCTGCTGAGGGGGCAGATCTAGCCATTGTTGAGGTCGGAGGGACTGTTGGAGATATTGAGGGGCTGCCTTTCTTAGAAGCGATTAGACAGATGAAAGCAGATGAGGGAGCAGGCAATGTCTTATTTGTGCATTTGACTTTGGTTCCTTATATTTCTGCAGCAGGGGAGTTGAAAACAAAACCTACTCAACACAGTGTCAAGGAACTGCGAGAGATTGGAATCCAGCCTGATATTTTGCTCTGTCGCTCGGATCGAAAGCTTTCTAAAGATGTGAAGGATAAGATTGGATTATTTTGTAATCTCCCTGGAGAACAAGTTTTTAGTGCGATGGATGTGAATAGTATTTATGAAGTTCCTCTTTGTTTTCACGAAGAGAGTCTCGATGAAAAAATCGCTGAAAAACTCGGGATTTGGACGGGTCGAGTAGATTTGTCTAAGTGGGAAAAAATGGTCGATAAAATCAAGCATCCTAAACGAGATGTGACCATTGGGATTGTCGGTAAGTATACCGATTGGAGAGATAGCTACAAGTCTTTGTCAGAAGCCTTGATTCATGGGGGTGTATCCAACGATGTTCGAGTGAACATGGTTTATATTGATTCGGAAGAGATAGAAAAAGGGAAGAACAAGGAATTATTAAACACAGTCCATGGAATTTTGGTTCCAGGTGGATTTGGAGATCGTGGGATAGAGGGAAAGATTAAATCTATCGAATTTGCTAGAACCCATAAAATTCCTTACTTCGGAATTTGCCTGGGAATGCAACTTGCAGTGATCGAATTTGCCAGAAATATCTGTGGAATGAAAAATGCCAATTCTTTGGAGTTTAAACCCGAAGGCAAAGAAAACGTGATCGATCTCATGGAATCTCAAAAAGCAGTCAAAGACTTGGGCGGCACGATGAGGCTTGGGGCCTATCCGTGTCAGGTTTTGGCAAAACACGGTGGAAAATCGACGAAAGCTTATGCTGCTTATGCACGTGAAAATATTTCTGAAAGACATCGACATCGATTCGAAGTTTCTAATCATTTTCGTTCGCTTATAGAAGAAAAAGGGCTTCTTGTTTCAGGGAAAAATATCAATAAAGAAACTAAAACGGAACTCGTAGAAATGATAGAGCTTCCAGATCACCCGTGGTTTTTAGGCTGTCAGTTTCATCCCGAGTTTTTGAGTAAGCCATTACAACCCCATCCTCTATTTGCGGCATTTATCAAGGCGGCAAAAGAGGCTTCGCTAACTTCTCAGCCTTTGTTAGGGGTATAGGTTGGGGTTGGACTCAAGTTTAAGGAGTTTGATTTTATGCTAGAAAAAATGACGTTGATTGCAGGTCCCTGTGTGATCGAAGATGAGGGATTGGTTTTAGAAGTCGGTCAAGAATTGAAGCGACAACTGGACGGACTTCCTGTCTCGCTTTATTTCAAATCTTCTTTTGACAAAGCCAATCGTACTTCGATTAGCAGTTTTAGAGGTCCAGGTTTAGAGAAGGGATTGAAAATCTTAGATCGTGTGAGAGAAAAAACTTCTTTGGCTCTTTGTACTGATTTTCATACTCCAGATCAGGCTCGAAGTGTTGCAGAGGTCGTTGATTTTTTACAAATCCCGGCCTTTCTTTGTCGACAGACGGATATGATCGTGGCGGGTGCGCGTGCGGCTTTGGAGTTCAAAAGAAAATTAAATGTTAAAAAAGGCCAATTCTTAGCGCCTTGGGATACAGAAAACATC
>JAHFAB010000049.1:0-5367 GCA_023250795.1 Bacteriovoracaceae bacterium | reverse complement strand
TGAGCAAAGTGAGAGAGGTCGAGAAGGAATTCGGAAAGAGTTGTGAACTCTATCTCGTGGAACGAGGAGTGTCGTTTGGTTACAATACCTTGGTTGTGGATATGAGTTCCTTTCAGTGCATGCAGCGCTTCGGAGTACCAGTTCTTTATGACGCCACTCATTCGATACAGACGCCTGGGGTTGCCGAGGGCGGAAAAAGCACTGGGGGTAAGCGCGAATACTTAGAAACCCTAGCGCGTGCTGCAATGGCGGCTGGGTCGGATGGGATTTTTATGGAGTGTCACCCCAGGCCTGAACAGGCCCTGAGCGATGGTCCTAATGTTTTTTATTTAGATAAGGTTGGAAAATTTGTGAAACAGCTTTTAGAAATTCGATCAGTCGTGTCCAATCAGCCTAAACTTTTGCCGGAGAGTAGAGTGGGAGTGTCTTCATGAAGTCACCCGTAATCCAAGCTCGGCTTAAAAAAATAAAAATTCTCATTTTGGATGTCGATGGCGTAATGACTGATGGGAGAGTTTTCTGGTTAGAAAATCACGGTTGGACCCGCTACTTTAATGTCAAAGACGGGTATGGACTCAAGCTTCTCATGAAGGCTGGAGTCGACGTAGCGATCATCAGTGGAGGCGATTCTAAAGATGTGCGCACGCGGATGGAATTTCTAAAAATCAAACACGTGTTTTTAGGAGACGAAGATAAAACCAAAGCTTTAGAGAAAATTAAAACCGCGACTGGTTTTTCTTTGGATCAAATTGCGTTTATGGGAGACGATCTTTTTGATATCTCCGTTCTTGAACAGGTGGGGTTTAGTGCGACTGTTCCTCACGCAGTCAGTGAAGTGAAAGAAAAATCTCACTATGTGACTGAAGCACACGGGGGATGGGGTGCGGTGAGAGAAGTGGCAGATGGGATTAGGAAGGCGCAGGGGAGCTGAATTTAAGATAAGCTAAAAATATATAAATTTTAAGCTTATCTTGATATTTTAACGTATGATAAGCTTAAAAACATTGTTTTTTTAGCTTATCACGAGGGTTGGTTTGACAAACAGCGTTATGATTTGCTATGTACTTTCGCTGGAGTGTGTGACTAATGCCCCCCTTTTTTTTCAGAAGTTTTCTATTTGCTTTGGCGTTTGTACTTGTCAGTTCCAATGTTGTGCACGCAGAGCCACCGGCTGAATCGTCGTTTGCTTCATTCCTGCTCAAACTAGTAGAAGTTACCTTTGACAAAGAGAATGGAAGACAAGGTCCTCTCATTACAGATCCTCAGATTCAAGAGGGAGTAGCTAGTGCTTTAGCGCAATGCTCACTTACGAATGATCAAGCACTTAGAGCATTTCGTTCTTTAGGGAATCTAGAAGAGAGTCCAGAAATAAAACGTTTTTCTGTTGCTATGCTTCGAATTATTGATCGGTTAAAAAATCTTTCCCCAGAACAATTTGCAGTATGGTCTGAAGAAATTTCAAAAAACTATTTCTATAATATTACGGACTCAAAAACTGATCCAGACTCCATGCGTTTTGGATTAAAAGCAATCACCTGGCTCGTACAACTTGTCCCACTCCAAGCAGAAGAACAGAGTGCTCTCAATCAAGTTATTTTGAACTGGAAATCTCTGTCTGAAAAAAATTTAGAAGAATTACAAAAAAATAACAGAGCTGCACCTCTCCTAAAAATATTAGCCGAGCTCACTCATCAAAAAATACAAGATGAAAAAGATGAAGCTATAGAGCTAGAAAAAACTCAGAAATCTCTGGAAACAATGAAGAAAGACGCATCTAGCCTCTCTGGAGCTGAGGGAAGAGCAGCTACAGAATCAATCAACCGGAGTGTGCATGAGGTTAAAAGTATCATCCAAGAAAAACAAAAAAATAAAGCTAAAATAATTGATCTCAAATTTGAAAATGTTTTTAACTCACTTCTTGATTTGAAGTTTAAAAATTTGGATCCCAGTAAACCGGACCCTTGGTTTGATGAGGTCGTCCAAAATAGAGAGGGAAAGACCGCTCGTTTGTTTGAAATCATCTGGAAATACCATATGCTGGCTTTGATTGAACAAATATGGATGAGTGTGAGCAACACGGACTCGTTATACAATGATCTTCTGATGGGTTTTTCATATTATGCTAAGGAGTGGCCAAGTAGTGAACTGAATCATCCTAAAATTACCCACCTTTTTTTAAAAATTTATGAAGAGGAACATAAGAAATCTGAAGAAACCCTCGCTTTCATTGCATTCGAGGGGGCTCATGGGGGGTTTGGAACTAGTAATGAAGATACCTATGTTTCTTCTCTGATTACCGCTCTCAGTAATCAAGATCCTGATTTTCGAAAAAGTGCAGCAGATGCTCTTGGAGCGATAGGACCAGTTGCTGCTCCCGCAATTCCTGCTCTCATTATAGCTCTCAGCACACCTAGTGCAGATCTTCGCAAGAGCGCTGTAGATGCACTGGGTAAAATCGGGCCATTAGCTATTACCGCTACTGTAGGAGCTCTCGGAGATCATAATCCATATGTTCGTGAGGGTGCGGCAAAGGCTCTTGGACTGATGGGAGCAGATGCTGCCCCTGCTGTTTCTTCGCTCATTATAGTAGCGCTTACTGATCAGGATTTGGCTGTTCGATGTAGTGCAATAGAAGCGCTTGGAGCAATAGGCCCCGTTGCTGTGTCAGCAGTTCCTGCTCTTATTAAAATCCTTAGCGGCCAGAATTCACATACTTGCGAGATTGCGAAAGCAGCTCTTCAAAAAATTGGTTCCTCAGCTATTCCAGCTCTTATTACAGAGTTCGGCAATCAAAATTTTAGTATTCGCTTGGGAGTAACACATGTTCTTGGAGAAATTGGACCCACTGCTATTCCAGCTCTTATTGGAGCTCTGGGTGATAAAAGCCCTGATGTTCGCAGGCTTGCAGCGCACGCACTTGGAGAGATGGGGTCAGCTGCAGCCGCTGCAGTTTCTGTGCTCATGAAAGCTCTGGAAGATGAAAATCCAGAAGTTCGCTGGAGTGTTGCACACGCTCTTGGAGAGATGGGAGAGGCTGCAGTGCCCTCAGTTCCCAAGATTCTTGAGAACTGCAGGAAATTTTCTGATAGCCAAGACATTCAAAACTCCCTACTGACTTCTGTAAATCAATTATTGCCCTGTAACTTTACTTCTGTGTTCGAGTCTTCTTTGGCTGGGGATTTTTCTAAAGCAGAACTTGTTTTTGATTCGCAATCTGTAGAACTTGGAATCCAGTACATGGATGAGTCTTCACCGGTTCTTCTTTTTATTCCCTTGTCTCAAAATGACATAGAAAAAATACTCAGTCTCAATCCAAGAGAGCTCAGTGGGAAAGCAAATTACACTTTATCAAAAGAGCAGATCCATATTTTGTTTATGGAGCTATCACAACTGTCTTTTATTCTTCAGTCTTCTAAAAAAGGAGAATTAGGAAAAATTTCTCTTAAGCTTCAGCGTGTTGACAAAGATTAAATAATATACTTTCCCAGCTCATTTCCACATCCACTCGTAATCAACCTGCAGCCAGTTCAAAAATCACGTTGCTTAACCATTACATCAACGGGCTAAACAATTCGTTTGATATATGCCCATCACTTCGGAGTTATGTGTGCTATTAAATTCGTCACTGACTCTCAGTCCTATAGGATATCGTCCTTTTGGGGTCGATTTTGGAGAAGTGATTTTCTGATCAAATATCACAAAGCTATGTGGCTCGATACTATTACCACTTTTGCGAAAGAGGACTGGCAGCACAAATATATTTTCAAATCCATCCGGCATGATTGGCGTGAGCTTGAATTGACTGGCGTCACATGCCAAACTGTCATTGTTACGTAAAAATACGGAATAACTCGCTTGCCCTCCTGAGCATACTAAGTTGATTGGAGGAGAAATGAGTGTTGTTACAGGCCGAGAAACACAAATACCATCATGCACGATATAGTTTAATACTTTATTTGTAATATGGTTTGCTATCAGAGGGTCTCTTAACTGTAATCTGACAGCATAATGACCGTCTGGTCCATCTTTTGCTGAGATTATTGATATAGAATTGATTTGTAATTTTTGGCCTGGATCGAGGTCAAAATGGTCTACATTATTTTCAATTTTCCAGCCTTTGGGTGCCCTAAAACTTAATCCAAAGTTACTTTTTGTGCAGGTATTTCCTATGTCAGTATTTGCCACTTGCATCGTTTTAGAGATTAGTTTCCCTTTCTGGATTTTATTGCCTTCTAGACCAAGCATTATGAGTGGTGTGCGTCTTACACAGGCAAATCGGTCATTGTGACGTACAGAGAGGGTCACTTTTTTTGAATTATGGTTTACTTGTTGGATACTAATACCGTGGATCGGATCTGTAAAAATCCTTCTATCTTTGAGAGAAAACAGATTTTCTTTTATGTTCATGGGCTTCACGATCCAGGTGTCCATTGATTGGGTAGAATTTTTTTGTAGAATATGAATAACAGCTCCAGTGTCAGAAGGGATACTCGTTGGGTAACTGATGAAATAATCCACTTCTGGATCTTGCGTCTGAATTCTTAAGACTTTGGGTTCGTTGGTATTAGATTCTAATGTGCTTAAAGAATAAATACCATCCTGAGATAGAGTGGTAACATGGTTTTCCTCAAACCATCCCAAGATATATTTTTGTGGGGCGTTAAATAAATAAGGTGGTTGTGAGTGCTGGCCCATTACACTAAACGGATCTCCAATTTGTGAGATACTTGTTTCTGTGTCGCACATAAAGAAATAGTCAATGCTTTTTTGTCTAGGTCGACAGTCTAAAAAATGTGCATGCTCTAGTCCAAAATTATGTCCTAATTCATGTGTGATAACCCGTCTGATGGTATCAATTTCAAAGCTAGTGTCTATGGATACAATCCAGCTTGTGTTACCTCCAAGCTCGGCTACTCCTCGAAAAGGGCAACTGGTTTGTCCTCCCAAGATTAGAGATTTGTACTGATATTGATCTACGTCTACTCCATTTGCGCGAGCCGCAGCTATTGCCGCATTCTTCCAAGTATCTAGATCACATCTATTTATGCTTTGGTGAGGGATAGTGTACCAACCCACTACATCGCCTGTAATTCCAAATTTATTATACGAATTTTTTTGGAAAAAATGATTGATTGAGTCCTCTCCTGTAAAAAATAATGATCGAGCAAATTTAGCTTCGAAAGGCTGAATAGAGCTATCCAAGAAATTGACCAGGATAAATAACACGCTTCGGTTTCCTACAAGGTTTTCGTTTTGTATGAGTGCCTGGGCTCGTGGTATACGGATAATATCATTATCAGCAACGGCATCATCCGCACAGCTCCAATTGCATCTATTTGAAATCATTATACATAATAAAAGATAAAA
>JAHFAB010000407.1 GCA_023250795.1 Bacteriovoracaceae bacterium | reverse complement strand
TTTTCTAAAAATCCACATCACTCTAAAATCAAGTGACGTGAACTTTGTTTTTCTCATTTCGATAGGCAGGGCGAGACTAGCTAGAGTAGAGCAGTCAATCCCAGTGCTACTTGATCCTAATAAATATCCATTGTGTAAAATTTTTAATTTTATTTTCTTTCCATTTTCTAGAATGAGCGTGGGGTTTTCAATGAGTTTCAGATCTTTAGAGATTTTTTCCTGTTCGCTTTTGGGTAAACCATAAAATAATAGGAGGCGATTGGTGAGTCCTTCTGCAGAAAGAGTGGGCGGGGACCCGAGAATTTCTGCTAGTTCTGGGGTTCTGGACAAGAAGTTGTCATTAATTGCATTCAAAAAAGAGCTAAACGGAGAATCAGAAGGCATATTTTTTTTATGATTTATTTCTTGTTGAAAAGAACGAAGGGCAAGTCTGCTTTTATCTTCGGCGTTTTGAAATATTTTTTGAAACCGATCGAGTTCGCTTTCGTCCATCCCGGTTTGAGTGTTTTCGATCGCTTCTGCCGCTTTGCTCAGAGCCCGGTCCGCTCGCTTCAGATAATCTCCCAAAAGTGGAAAAGGGATGTTGTGATAGAATTCGTTGACTGCTTTTTCGTCGTTTGTGGCCGCTTGATAAATACTTCTTCGAGTTTTTAAAACTGAGTCGATCAGGTCTTCGTGGGAAAGTTCTCTTGCCACTTTTTCAGATTGATCGGCCGTGTTTTGGATTTTTTTATTCGGATCTAGTGCGAAGTCCGTTTCCGGATCGAGCATTCGATCTTCGTTTGGATTGTCTGTGAGATCTTCAGTGCTTGCATTTTTTTCTTTAAAAGGAAGCTGCAGAGAGCAAACAGGAGTGTGAAAGGTAAACTCACTCAGCGTAGATTTTGGGTTGATGGACGAAGGTTCACGGGTGCGCTTGGCGTCGTGAAGATTGTCTTCTGAAAGTACAAAGCGTTTCCCCTGACTCCAAGCAGGATAAAACGAGTTTCCCGTCCCATTGGATTTGCCATCGTCGATGTGTTGTTTGTCAATGCAAACGGAAGCCCCTTGGGCGATGTCATTTTGATTGAGATTGAGATGAGTGGAGGCTGCATGTGTTAGAGCACTGGGCGTGTATCCGGAGGGGCACGAGCCGCTTTGCCCGAGTGGAGTTGCCAATAGCAGAGTGAAGAGGAATGGGAGAAGTTTCATGGGTCATTATATAGGGTATGGTTCTAGCGAGGGGATGGCAATAGAAGTTTATTTGACATTATGCGTTGTTTTACATAGAGGGAGTAGTAACTTTGGAGGTCAGTTTTTTTATGAAGAATATTTTTTTTGTAGCTTGTTTTGGATTTTTTATATTTTTGGGTGGAGTTTACGCAGATCAGGCTCCTGTTCGGCTTTACCATCAAGTGGTACAAATACCTGAGTGTAGGCTCTACTCTGAGTTAACTTTTTCTTTTTCTACTCTCAATGGTGTGATCGATGAAAGGGTCACTTTAGTGGATGGAGTCGAAGGTTCTCACTGTCAACCAGTTTCTCGAGATGAGCGAGTTTATAGAATTGAGCTTCTAGAGGTGTTTTCAAGAGATGGTTCGGTCGAAATGACTGGGGTTGTTTCTAAAGATGAAAACCCAAGAGGAGAGTATAAATCAATCACTATCACGGATAACCGGAATTATCGTGATTTGAAAAAGAATAAAGTTTTATGGGTTGTTCGTGAAACAAATGCGAGAGGAATCACACTTCAGATGGAAGCGCCTTTAAAAGAAGGGGCTTCAGAGGACACCCCTAATCCTGCGTCTTTTACATGCAAAGGGCTCAAAGGGAAGAGTGTGGCTTATGTGGATGACTCTGGCGACACGGTCACTTTTTGCTCCTTTGGCCAGGCCCTTGTTGAGGAGTGGACTCTTTGGAAACAGATCCATGAAACTGTGAAACCAGCAGCGACTCAAGCTTTTTTACATAACCCTGAAAATCCTGGGACTTGGATTAATTCTCCTGGAGTCTCAAGTAGATACTGTGAGTTTTTGGTAGGTAAGGTCATTCGCCTGTCGACTCCAAAAGTGAACGGAATTGGGGGGAATGGTCTCTTAGATGCCTGTAGGTTTGAGGATGGCTCTATGATGGAAGTTGAGACTTTCTACAGAGGTCCTAATGACAAGAAGTGGAATAGCAAGTTGACCGAAGCTCTAAACTCAAAACCTTGGCAGCCCAGAAATCATGGAGAAGAGCACTGAGTAGTCGCACGAGGTTTTTCCACTTCTTCTTCTGGCGAAGTAGTGGGAGTGGGTTCAGGGAATAGTTTTCTCCAAAGCAGTCAGGCCTTGGCGTATCACTTCTATCTCTGTGACTCCTAGTTTTTTGCGGATTTTTTTGATTTTATCTAGATCAGACCCTTGGAGTCTAAAAGTCCGAGAAACTGTCGGG
Source organism: Bacteriovoracaceae bacterium (assembly GCA_023250795.1). Classification (GTDB taxonomy): domain Bacteria; phylum Bdellovibrionota; class UBA1018; order UBA1018; family UBA1018; genus JAHFAB01. The sequence continues at coordinate 30 of JAHFAB010000407.1, read as the reverse complement.
GTCTTGTTTCGCTGGCCTATTCTAGGGATC
>JAHFAB010000406.1 GCA_023250795.1 Bacteriovoracaceae bacterium | reverse complement strand
ATAATTTTCTTGAAATGTTAGCTTGTACTGGACTTATTGGACTGACTGCTTGGATACTTTGGTTCTGCGGTGTTTTTAAACTTTTATTTGGCGGACTAAAAAGAAATTTGGGATCATCATTTCCCCGTGGACTTTTTTGCGCTTGGTTGGTTTTTCATATCAACGGGATGACCCAAGTCAATTTCTGGGAATCCAAAGTCCTGCATCAGATTATGTGGATGGTCGCATGGACCTTATTATGGGTGGGAAATGAAAATTCTCATTGATGCCAGAATGGTCAGTGAAACCTATAACGGAATTGCTCGTTATGTCGTTTTACTTGCAAAAGGGTTGAGGGAGATCAAAAATCAAAAGGGACTCACGTATCGCCCTGTTTTTTTGGTGAGAAAAGGGTTTTTAGACAGTTTAGCTAGTGTTCTTTTCCCAGAGTCCGCAAAAAGTTTTTCTGGGTTTGAGACGATTGAAGCAGAAAGCTCTTTTTTACACCCGAGAGAGGTTTTTGAAATTCCAAGAATACTAAAGACCCACAAAATTTCTCTCTACCATAGCCCGAGTTTTTCAAGTCTTTTGTATTCCCCCTGTCCATGGATTGTGACTGTGCATGATCTCAATCATTTGCAGTTTGGAGGGATCAAAGAGAAAATATATTACCATTTTTTGTTAAAAAGATTTTCTAAAAAAGCAACTCAGTTGCTCACAGTTTCTGGGTTTTCTAGAAAAGAACTTTCGAAATGGTTAGGAATGGACGAGCGAAAAATTAAAGTTGTTTATAATGCGATTGACCCATTTTTTGATTTTCCTATGCCTCAGTCACAAATGGACTCAATATTAAGTGGTTTTAAATTGAAAAACAAAGAATACTTTATTTGCCTTTCTAACTCTAAGAAACATAAAAACACTAAGCTCTTGGTTACAGCTTATCTCAAATTTAAAAAAGAAAACAAGAATGCTCCTCCCTTAGTTTTGTGTTTAGGAACTAAATATTACAAAAGCACAACCTCTGTAATTTTTCTCAACTCGCTTTCTGAACTCGAAACAAAGGCTCTCCTCTCTGGGGCTAAAGCGGTATTTTTTCCATCGCTCTATGAGGGATTTGGGCTTCCTCCTCTCGAAGGAGCGGTTTGCGGAAGCCCGATTGTTGTTTCAGAAATCGCGCCTCACTTAGAAGCACTTTCTGACGTTCCTCCAAGTGAAGTTCATTTTGTTCAGGCGAAAGATTATTATGGTTGGGTCCAAGCATTTTCTAGAGTCATGAAAAAAGAAGTTCTACCTCCTTCTCTAGATACACAAGCTCGACTCTTAGAGCGTTTTAGCGTGATCCGATTAGGTGAAACAATGGATGGGGTCTACAAAGAAATTTTGGAGGGTATTTTGTGAAAGTGGCCCTCGTTCACGACTGGCTCACAGGAATGAGAGGTGGGGAGTATGTTTTGGAAGCCATTGCAGATCTGTTTCAAAAGCGCCCCAGTCTTTATACTCTTCTCTATGTGCCTGGAAAAATTTCTCCAACCCTGACGACTTTGCCTAGAAAAACAAGTTGGTTGCAAAAAATCCCAGCAGCAGAAAAGCGCTACCGCAGTTTTTTACCTTTGATGCCAGCGATGATTCAATCGTTTGATTTGCGAGGATATGATCTCATTCTTTCGTCTTCTCATTGTGTGGCAAAAGGGATCCTAAAACCAGAAAGCGCTTTCCACTTGAGCTACGTTCATGCTCCGATGCGGTACATGTGGGATCGGTTTCCTGATTACTTTGGTAAGGGCCGAGCGGCCTTTCCAATTAGGGCAGCAGCTCACTTATTGCGCGAAAAAATGCGGAAATGGGATGTATCCGTGAGTTCAAAAGAGCGAGTCAATGCTTTCATTGCCAACAGTCACTACATCCAAGGACAAATTAAAACGTTTTACCAAAGAGACGCACACGTCGTTCATCCTTTTGCGGATCAGAGTAGGTTTACTCAGCCTAGAAGACCTGGAAAAAGTTACTTAATGGTGGGTGCGTTTGCTCCCAATAAAAGGGTGGATCTGGCCATTGATGCTTTTAACCGTCTAAAACTTCCATTGTTTATTGTGGGAAGTGGGCAGGAAGAAAGTCGATTAAAAAAAATGGCTGGTCCTACGGTCGATTTTTTGGGACCACTTTCTAACAAATCTATTGCAGATTTGCTTTCCAAATGCCGCGCTTTTATTTTTCCTGGATTAGAAGATTTTGGAATTACTATCGTAGAAGCTCTCTCTGCTGGGGCTCCTGTTATTGCCTATGGCCGAGGGGGAGCTGCTGAAATCGTGACTCCTAAAACAGGCCTCTTTTTTGACCCTCAGACCGTAGACGCACTGATGGAATCTGTTATGAAATTTGAAAGTGGAGAGTGCCAGTTTCACGAAGAAGATTGCCGGTTACGCGCTTTGGATTTTACCCGTGAGAAATTTCAGAAAGAATTTA
>JAHFAB010000048.1 GCA_023250795.1 Bacteriovoracaceae bacterium | reverse complement strand
TCCACACGGAATCACAACTATTATTGTTGTTTGCCTCATGCTTGGAAGCATCCAGATGCTAAGCCTCGCTTTTTTAGCTGAGTATATGACAAAAATTATTGAGGAAGTAAAACAGCGTCCCTTGTACATCGTTTCGAAAGAGATTGGCTTTGAAAATACGAATACGGAATCAACTGGCAGATCTCATTTACCCAGCTCCGTGTCTTCTAATCTTGAAATCTGATTTCTGATGCTAAAAACCAGACTCAAAATCCCAATAAAATAGATGAGGGAGTGAATCAGCACGATAGGCTTCGAAAGAGAGTCGAACACCCCGAAAATCAGAAATGGTTTCTTTTCCCAAAACCGGTAATTGAGGCAGCGGTAATAATAATCCGGTTGATCTACGTATGCGGTACCGGGACAAAATGAATCGTTTTTAAAAAAACCATCAAGCACATGAGGGACAAAAAGTACTAAAAGCTGTGGTAAAGTCATTACACCCACAATGACTGCCGTCATAATTGCACGAGGCTGAGTTGCAGTAAGCTTGAGTGAAAAATGACTGACCCATTCTCCAAAAAACAAAAAAATGACAAATAGCAATGCTGGGATCCATGGCAAGATCAACCGAGGTCCCCACGCCACCCATCCCATAGGAGCGTACCAAGAGGAAAATCCGACAGTCAAGAATAGTGCAATCACCAGAATCCCTATGTTCACAGGCCTTTTCACTCCCCTCACACACGCTACCCACAGACATCCAAAAAATAAGATAACAAAACATGGCCAGAAAAAAAATAAACCCCCGTTGGGGGAAAACCAGATTGCAAAACCCGAACTCAGTTTCTGAAAAATAGAAGGCACCATGAATTTCCGCTGAAAATTACTCAGGTTGATCACAGTGCCAAATCGAAACCAATTAAAAGCAGAGTTTAGAATAAAAGCGACTATGGCTCCTGAAAGAATCGAAGTCCGTACTCGAGCAACTCTTGTATTGCTCAATCCCCCAAATTGTAACACCAGAAATGAAAGCAATAAAAGAAAGGGAAAAGCGATTTCCTTGGTAATACTGGCTGCAACAAATGCAACGAATATATAAATCGACGAACTCCCTTTCAAAATCAAATACAATAATAGGACAGCCAAAAATCCTGCAGTCACCTCGTTAAACGTAGAAAAAGCATACCAAAGTAGGGGGCTCCCCAGAAGCACAAGTACGCCGATTGTACCAAGAGCTGGCGTCTTTGATTGAGTAAAAGCTGAAATGAACATGGCAAGCAGACCAAAGAAAAAAATAGAACTGGCCAGAGTGAACACAATTAACAGGGCTCTATCACCAATACCAAATGACTGAAGCACAATGCCTGGCAGGTACTGAAAAAGTGGAAAATGTTGGACGTCAGGACACGCGGCAAAGCGCCCTTCTAATAAACATCCTAGAGCTGCTTTGCTTCCTGAAAGGAGTGCTCGAGTATCGCCTTCAAAGCGATGATTCAACAAGAAAAACCGAACCCCAGTCACAGCAAGTAGCCAAAGACCGACTTTTCTTGGATTCCAAAGCATCTTCATTTTATGACATAAGTTATCTCCATACACAACTTTGGAACACAACTTGCAATACAGCTTTTGACAATAACTAAGAAATACCAGTATGAATAAATCCTATGGCATTTTTCTCGCGTAAGTATTTTTGGCTGGGGTTATTTTTAGTGTTACTTTATGTGTACTCGGTCCGACCCATTGGACTTTCGCGCCAATACTCAGAAGATCTTTGCTATCCTGAGATGACCCGCCAACTCATGGCTCAAGAAATGAGTGACTCTGGCGGTGTTCCAAAATTTACTACAGATCGGTTTATGGCTCCAGAGGGAGCCTCCGTGCCCTACATGTCCTGGCAAATCGAGAGAGATTGGCTTGGCAGCTTATTTTGGAAATGGGATAGAGATTTCCCATTTTTTTGGGCTTATTTTGGATTTTCTTTGATCATCACTTATTTGGGAATAGGTTTTATCCTTTTTAAAATGGGACTTTCACCTAGAGCAGCTTCTTTTTTGGCATGCTTTGTGGTTGTGGCCCACATACCACGGCATTTTAAAATCTGGCATCACTACGAACACTTGCTCCAACACTGGGTTTATTGGGGATTTTTTTTGGATGCCTGGATCTGGAAAATTTTTTGGAGAGAAAATAAATGGGATTGGAAGCTAGAGCTGTGGCGAGGTGTGGCTCTGATTGGAACGCTTTGGACGGTGGGTACTTTTTATGGCCCAGTTATTTTAGAATGGTCAGTTGTTCACCTCTGTATCTTTGGAGTTTATTTTTCTCGAAAACAAAAGGGATTCTCTACTCAAATTAAGTCTTTTGCTAGTCAATGGAGATCTGTTTTTATACCCCTCACACTTATTTCAGTGATGCTGTGGGTAGATTGGCAATGGTTTCTACCCCTTTATACTGAAGTAAAAAAGCTGGGAACGGTCAGCCAAGACTTGGGTTGGCTGACCCATTTGGGGTATTGGTTACGCCCACTTTGGTTAGAGCCCCTTTTTAAAGTTAAACTCTCGGCAATAGATCGGCCAGAAACAGTTGTAAGTGTGGGTTGGATGTATCTCATACCCGCATTTTTGGCGATAAAAGTTTCGAGAAAAAAACAGCTAGGAAGTGGCATCGGGGCCCTGCTTCCATTTTTGATACTGATTGGGATTGCTTTGATCTACTCTACCGTTCGACCTATTTTTGGTTTTCAGTGGTTCATTCAAAAAACCGTTCCATTCATGAGTTTTTTTAGAGTGGCAAGTCGTTGGGGACTTTTTATGCCTCAACTGCTCACGATCTTGATTGTCTTAGCTTGGCCAGAGCTTCTTATATTTTTAAATAGAATAAATTCTAAAAAACGGAAAATCGCTATTTTTATTTTTGGATTTCTAAGTTTAGTCGAACTGAGCTGGCTTGCCCATCCGGTCAATATGAGCCCACCTCTCTCAGATGCAACTCAACATATACTTGATGGCATCAGAAATTTGCCCGGCTCTACTGTTCTTGATCTCCCATTTTGTGTTGCCGGAGGGAATGGAATTTGTTCTGCAAAACAATGTCCAAATTATCCGGGAGCAGTTTTGAGTCAGTGTTTGAGAACTTGGCATGATAAAAAAGTTTATGGTTTGTACCAGTCTCGAATAGTCCCTGCTCACTGTGAAAACTACGACCGGGCCCCTTTCTTGTCATGGTTTGATGCTTGGGACAAACAGCGTTGTTTTACAAATGTAGAATGGAAAGACTTCTGCTCTTATCTCAAAAAACACTCTGAGATCTCCGCAATTCTACTTTACACGGGAATTTGGAAAGGAGCAGGAACTCCGGAATGTTTAGAAAAATTTAGAAAGCACTTGGGATCTCCGGTGGAGAACTCTTCTATCATGACAGCACCGACTCGAGGAGGAAAAGGGAAAAATCCAAGCGAACTTTTTTGGTTTAAAAATCAGTGTCAGACAAAATAAAACGGCCAACTCCATTGAAAGAGTTAGCCGTTTTATTTAAGAATCACCTGATTAGTAATTCTATGCTATTACTCTGATTTCAAGTAACGAACGCAATCCACATCTAGAGTGATGCTGTCGCCGTTTCGCTTGTCTAATACCAACTCGCCTGTGGTCTCTTCGCCATCTTCGAGTGGACGATTGTATTTGAAATCCACATCAAGAGAGATGTTGGCCAATTGTCCAAGCTTGGTTCCACCAATGAGCTCACCTTTTCGTCTGCTATCGGCAAAACGAAGGTCTACTTTAGCCATATAAAGAGCGCCTTTGCTCTTGAGTGTCGAATTGACATCTGTAAAACGAGCAATGGTTTTTCTTCCCAGTTGAACGTTTTTGTCAGAAATGACCATCACTGCGCCATTGCGTGTTCCTTCTTCTGGCTGAACATGGTTATAAACTTTCACAACCAAATCCCCATCACGTGTTTCACATTTGAAGCCATCTGCCATTGCAAATGAGCTAGTTCCCATTACGATCATTGCTGTTACTAAGTGTTTCATAAGATTACTCCCCTTTGAGTGAGAGCCTTTCCGGCCCTCTGTTTACGCTTCGCTTGATTGCGCCGCTTGGGTAGTCAAATAGCCCTGTGTTCATTCTTTGTTAAATACATAATACGCAACTTAATATTCTTTCCATGCATATAAAACTCTGCTATCTCATGCCCTCAAGATGTTCACTCTTTACTACGAACTCTCCGTCCTAAGCAGAGCTGTGGCCTATTCTAATCTTTCTACTGCTTCGACTCACATTGGGCTTAGCCAACCACAACTTTCACGCATTATTTTGAAGATTGAATCGCAACTCAAACTCACTCTCTTAGACCGTGAAGCCCGACGAAAATCTGCATGGATGCCAGCCGCTTATAGATTGGCAGAAGTCTATTCGAAATTAGTTCATTTCATAGATCAAGAACTCGATGGATTAGTCAAATCCTCTGAACCTTCGCATATCAAAGTAGGCGCTCTCGAAGGAATGATCCCCATTGCACTTCAGTATTGTCAAACGCTACTCCAAACGAATTCTCTAAAAATTTTAGAATTAGAAATCCACGACCTCAATCGACTCGAAGAGCTTTTTCTAAAGGGTGATCTAGCTTTGATCTTTACTCTCAGGATGCCTGGTAAGAAAAAATATAAATTTATAAAAGAATTGGGATTTCAAAACCTAGATCTGCAAGGAAAAAATAAAAACACAAAGGTTCTCAGTACTTTTGAATTCGGATCTCAAATCGATCAACTCAAAAAACTAAAATCGGAAAAACTCTTTGTCAGCAATTCTCTGGATGCCAGAAAACAATGGCTGATGCGATTTGGGGGTGAAGGAGTCGTCCCCTCTCAAATTTATCCTCGTAAAACTTCTCCTAGTGCACATCCTGTCTATCTGATAGCTCAAGATCGATTTTCATCACATCTCTGGGGAAAAATCTCTGGGCTTTTAGGCTCTTGATAAAAATCCAAAATACTCCCTGGGTAAATCGTCAAACACAGCATTTCCACCACACTTCCCACATTTCTGATCGGGAACTTCTAAATTCATTTTTATTAGCTCTTTAGCTTGAAACAAGCCCAGCAACTCTCCACCACAACCCTCACAAACAAAGGGGGCATAAATGGATTCGACGATCCCCCCAGCTGTAAAATTGGAGATCAGATTAATTTGTTGAACAATAGTTGTAGAACACTCAAAAAATCGGATTTTTATCTTCTCAGCAGCTAGAGTCTGAAAATACTTAATCCAATTTCTCACACCCATCGAGTTAATTCGGCTCACCCCTTTGGTGTAAACTTGGATTTCTTCATGGATTTCTTTTTGCACATCACCGATCAGTGCCTCAAAATCTTCATTTTCCTCGATGGTTCCAGAAAAATGTACGACCAAAACTTTCCCTTTTTGTTCCTTCGTCACTTTAAGCAAGATATTTTCCCTTTCAATTATACTCTTTGATTTTGAGCCGCTCTTTTTGGAATCTCAAGCCCCATAAATCCAGCCACTTTCTGAAGATCCTCCCAGACCTCTTTCTTTGCGGGTGGATTACGTAACAAATATGCTGGATGGTACGTGGGCATCAATTGCATCCCCCTAAAAGTAACAAACTGTCCCCGCAGTTGGGAAATTTTTTCTTCAGATTGCAAAAGTGTTTGAACTGCAAATTTACCCAGTGCAACAATCACTTTGGGTTTGATCGCTTCCAGCTGTCGATGGAGAAACGGACTGCAGCTTGTGATCTCATCGGGCTCTGGATTTCGATTCCCGGGAGGGCGACATTTGACAACATTGGCTATATAGACTTGCTCTCTCCTAAGACCCATCGCCTCAATCATCTTGTCTAGAAGCTGGCCAGCGCGTCCCACAAAAGGACGACCTTGCAAATCCTCCTGCTCTCCAGGGCCTTCCCCCACGAATACTAATTCTGCCTTAGGATTTCCTTCTCCGAAAACGATCGTTTTTCGCTCCGCGCAAAGTTTACAACGCGTACAGTTATTAAGATCTGCATGGATTTGTTCAAGACTTTCGCCTTGGCATTCACTCAGCCGTGCCTTTTTCTTCATCAAAAGGGCTCGCTTGGGCAAAAACCCTTCTAAAGATGAGTAGCGATTATTTTCCATGGAGTGAACTATCGCTAAGCTGTCTGAAAAAGTAAAGGGGGCAAATGAGATGCTACTGAACTAAGACAATCCGAACATACTATTTTTCATCAACGACCCAGTCCCTTCTGAATTACATAGATACCAGACATAGATGCTGGTCCCTCAACGACCCAGTTTTTATTTATGAGATGATACCCACCCCACCGCTCTAATCGGGCAGAAAAATCTGTTGAATAAAATTCGCGCAGTCCCCTTCTATTGAGGGATTTTCCATCCTCCAATGATTTGAGAAAAGAGTACCCTTTGGAAAGATAGGAGTGACGGTCTTTTCCAAATCTAATGTCCGAATTTTTTTCTGAATAAAAAGCCTTCACTGATAAATCGTTGACACCATTTTCTAAGACCGAGCCGATCTTCATTTGAGTAACCAACGAAAATGAGTGGACCTTCTTGAGAGGATCGATGACATGGAGTCCAAAGAAATGAGAGAGCCCGTCATGCCCATCCTCTTCACAAACAATCACAAGGACGCCCGTGCTCAAATCCTGACCTTTTTCTCTGAGAAAACCCAAAGTTGAAACACAGGGAAGTAAACTATCTTTGTGAGCCCCACCACTCATGTAAGTTTGGAGCATTTCATCAGTACTGATATTGAATTTTTCTAGATATGCGTCAGTGAATCCATCGGGAATATTCAACATATGTAGAATTCCTAAATTCTTTAGCAGTCCAATGGACTGTAATTTTCCACCTGGAGTCTCATATATGCCTTGAAGATTTTCTGGCTTTGAAAGTTTCTCGCGATAGAAACTTGAAATCGCTTCATATTCCACCCATCCAGACATTGGATCTTTTTCTGTAATTCCAAGCCAGAGTTTTTCTCCAACTCGGATCCCAGCCTTGGGTGTAGATAGTGAAGTGATAGGAGTACTTAGATTCGAACTCCTTCTTCCACCATCACCGAGGTGTCCTGTTCCAGAAGAGTGAAGCGAAGTACGATAATGGATCGCACCGGTTTTTAGATATCGAATACCGCCTGTAATGAACTCTCCTTCATTGACAAAATCGGGTTTTGATTTTGAAAAATAATCTTCAAGACGTTTTTGAATTGTAGGTGCAGGTAAAATAACCATCTCACGTCCTTCGTCATCTGCGGCAAGGATCATGCCTAACAAACGCCGTCCAGATAAAGGCACTGTCCTGTAAGATCCCAAATTTCCATAAATATCATGTTCTCCAAAAACAGCCCCACCGGACTGGCCACGAATCCCTCGAGCCAGTAAAGATACCAGAGGTCCAGTTTCGTCATGTCCCGAGATGCCCGAGAGAAAGTGGCTAGCAAGAACTGTTTTCATCCTATGAGATTGGATTTTTCTCGTAGTTGGATCACTCATCGCTTCGATTTCAATCTCACTTTGTTCTTGGGGAAATGCAGAGCCTATATTGAAGACAATCCCCACACTCAATAAAGGGGCAAGGGAAACACAAGGAGAGTTAGTTTTTTCTGTAGAAAGCAGAGCAAGGTCCATGAGGTCATCGTCCATTTCAACATGGAGCGCTTTTCCATTCGCTGCGGAGAATTCTCTTTGATCATCCAAAACATGTGAGGCGGTAATGTACCAATCACGCTTCGTATCAGCTAAACAAATCCGAGTCAGACTCCCCAAAGGATCCGTGGTATTTGGGTTCTGAATCAGTTCAACGAAACCCAGAGAAGGTATTTCCACTGGGGCTTCACGCTGAGAAAAACCAAAAGTGACTTTATTGCCACCCTCCTCAGAAAAATCTATTTTTGGTGGCCTATCGGAAAAAGCAGAGTGGCTGAAAAATAAGATAGAAAAAACACCGATTTTACATTTCATTGAACCAAAACCTCTATTTTTTTAAGCAACAAAATATGGTTATCTCCTGGTAAACACCAAAGGGGAGGACAACCCTGTTTTTTTAGGAGACTGGAAAGCCGCCTCAAGAGCTGATGTAACCTATTGTCGTGGAGATCTGGTTGGTATCTGGAAGCTGTGAGCTGGTGATGAATGTAAGATTTCTCCGTTTTTCTCCCAGCGCTCCCCGCTAAAACGTTGAGAAGTTTCCATGAAACAGGATATTTTTTCAAACAAAGTGAATGTTTTTGACCATTTTTAGACCAGACGAGCTGCAAAGAAGATTCTAACAAAGTAACAAGCTCGACGGGGTTTATATTTTTAGGAAGCAGAGTCGATTCGATTTTACAAAATTTTGAAAACGCTTTTTCCCAAGATGTGGCCGGGATAAACTTTTTATTATACAAAGAAGGAAGGAGGGGCGTCTGCAAATGGTGTTCGTCTAAGACTGGAGCTATTTCACACTGCCAAAACTCTTTGAGATGAGTAGAGCCGGATTGAGCTTTGAGTAAAAAATCAAGAAAAGTAATTCTTAGAAACTCTCTCCAATGCTGAGTTTGATATTTCTCTATTTCAACAGAATCCCCCAAGAGCTTGAGGCAGCGGGAAGCCACCGCACGTTCCAACGGGTTTTCACTGAGGATCTCTGCTTTAAGACGCTCTCTTAACCATGGAGCGTGTTTTTTTGTTAAACCGAATACGACAAAAGCTTCGGTCAGAAAAAGGGTGATCAGTGGAATTTCACTTGGGGCAGTTTCTAATGGAGGACCCTGAAAAGCCCAGCTTTCTATGAGGTCAAGATCTCCACTGAGTAGTGCCATTACTAATTCGATCCTGGGTCTAAATGCAGCAGGAACCTGTGAGGAAACCATAGAAATTTTCTGAGCTTGTCCGAGATCCCAGAGAATCCAAGACTCATTAAAAGCAGCTAACCCCCGCCGATAGGAGGAAAGTTCTTCATTCTTGCGAAGCTCCTGAAATAAACTAGCACCTAAGAAAACATGGCCTAGCTCAACTATCGCAGAAGCTAATGCAAATTTTGCATCACCTATGAGAGTAGAGTTCTGAAGACTTTGTGCTCGCAAAAGAGCACTTTCAGCATAAATACGGGCCTGATCCCAACCCCCATTGATACGCGCCAGACGAGCTCGAGCAAGGAGGAGGATAATCTCAGACTCCGGATTCAGCGACAAATTTTGGAGCTTATCAAACCCAGACTTTGCCTCTTCAAAATACCCTAAAAATGCGGCTGCACGAGTGAAAGATGCCAAAGTTTGAGGAGTCAGTCGTTCTTCGGGAAGAGGTCTAAGCTTTTGATAAAGGGCCAGAAAATTGCCCTTTTGCTCCAGGGATTCTATTTCTTTTGCCAAATGGATTTCCATAGCGCCAATACCTGTTAATATCAGTTATATAAACAGCGCACACCATAACACACCATGTCAGTCCATGTCCATTGCCCTACCATAATGCATTGCTATATAAGTTCTCTGTTATTCATACTAA
>JAHFAB010000047.1 GCA_023250795.1 Bacteriovoracaceae bacterium | reverse complement strand
ACATTTTCGTAAGAATTTAGACTCGTAAGTGCACTGACTCTGGACTTCAAATCTCTTTGCCAACTTTGTCTATAAAGGTAGGGAGCATTTGAACTATTGCGATAGTTGGCGCCCCATCACTCACAAAGATAATCACATAAGCATATTGATCAGTGGCGCTTGTATTGACATTGATGTCATGTGTGAGCACTGAAAGAACAAGATCTAATGTCGTTTGATAGTTGGTTCCACCTAAATCTTGTATAAGGTTACTACTTCTATTGTTAGGATTTTTTTCATTTTTCAATAAATCAATAAACTCGTTCGGAGGTAAAAAAGTTTTTTGGTGTAAAACTTGCCCTCTGTCCATTTGAGGGAATGGAATACAATAATAGCGACAATCATTTGGGTCATTAAAATCTATCAAACCGAACGAAGAAGTCTGCTTCTGTTCTGGAGTTAGAGTCTCTAGATAGTTCAACATCCCGTCATACCGTCTACTATTATCCGGATCAGTTCCAGGAATAAAACTTCCACAAATTTCTCTAGGACAATCCTGATTGCTCCCTGATCGATCAAAAATAACAAGAAACTTTGTTTTAAAAGATCTCTTTTTAGAAGGCTGAGTACAATAATTGACATTAAGACTAATCATCCGATTTTTTTGTACACTAAACTGGATTGGCGGTACTGATTCTTGCTGGATGGTCAAACGCATCAATTTCTCATCATTGCAGCTCATGTAAAAAACAATATTGATAAATGCAAGAATGAGCACCGGTATTCGGTTCACAATGCTGTTAAAAATTTTAAATATAGATTGATTCATTTTTCACCTTTTCAAATCTATACCCAAGGGACATGGACATACAAATTCTGGACTTTTTTCCCAAATCACTGAAACTTTTGCTCCATCCTCAATTCGATCGTTCACAACGCTACAGCACCGATTTAATCGAGATGAACTTCCTTCTTTCGATTTCTCTGAGATGTACGAAATGATCAAATTTCCATCTGTCATATTTACAATAGGTATATTTTTGATCTTTAGATCAAAACAAAGCCGGTCTAAATTATTTTTAGAAACTGGAACCAGTTCATACTCATGCGCATATAGCTTCGTTTCAGAAGTTGCACTTTCTCTTAATGGAAGTTGCATTTTTATTTTTTGAAGATTTGTAATTCCATCCCCAGCCGCACTCAGTCTTGCATCTGATGGATCAAGTGGGTTAAGCCCAAAACGCAGCTCCAGTTCATCTGGAATTCCATCTCCATCTGTATCGGAATTATTTGGATTTGTTTTCAGAATAATAGTTTCTGCGCAATCACTCAGCCCATCTCCATCACTATCTAAGTGTGGATTAGTACAGTTCCCATATTTCATCAGTTTAGATTGAGAAGTTTTTGTCGCACCTGACGCGAAAGCAACAAGATCTCCAAAACCGTCTGGTAACGAAAAAGCAGAATAGGGAGTTAAACCCAGTTCAGGATCAATATCAAATAGATCAGGAATCCCATCTCTGTCTGTGTCGATTTGTATTTGTCCTTTTGAAATGACATATGAACTATTGATCAGAAATAAATCACTCAGTGTCATACCACTTGACGCACAATAACTTTGAATTAAATAAGAAATTCTCTTTTGAGGAATACGAGCAGTTTGCAAAACTGTGAGCGTACTGAGTGGCTCACTAAAGCAAGACACCCCAGAGATTCCCATAATAACTGCAATCAAAAAGGCAAGGGTTCCCTGCCTTGAAATAAATAAAAAACGTGTCAGCACTAATGGTATCCCCCAGGACTAGAATAATCCTAAGCCCGTTTTTATGTAATTGTGTCACTCAGACTGTGTCAGGGATGACTGATTGGGAGACTGGATATCCCATGGCATCGCCCAATCTAATTCAGATAGTTGTAAAATTTTTTCAGTGGGAGAAAGCACAAGTCCCTTTTCAATCTTAAAATTTGGATAAGAATTTCGAAAAGCAGTGATTCCAGTCGTATCTTTTCTGGATGGGGTACTCTTAGCTTTTACTTCTATCGGATAATATTTCCCGTCTCTCTCAAGAATCAGATCTACCTCTGCTCCTCCATTAGTACGCCAATGGTAGAGGTTGGGGCGAGGCGAGAGAAGAGAACACATTTTACGAATTTCCCCCACAATGGCTGTTTCAAAAATCGCTCCACAAAGAGGATGCCCCCCCAAAGCCTGTGGAGATGAAATCGCTTGCATCGAACAAGCCAAACCAGTATCAGCAAAAAACCCTTTCGGTTTACCGCTCACCCGCTTGATGATGTTTCCTGAAAAAGCCTCCACTTCAACCCACTGAAAAGTTGCTTTTAGAATATCCAACCATCTTTTTGCAGTTTCAGGATTGATTCCTAATTCTCTACCCATCTGGCTGTAATTGATTTCTTGCGCAGTCAGCGCTGCGACCAATCGAACAAAGCGTCCAAAAAGCTGTAAATCCGAAACATCCGCAAGTAATCTAACATCACGCTCAATATAGGTCCTCATGTAGGCAGCATGAAAATCTGGAATCGTAGAGGCAGGAAGAAGCCCTGTTTCCGGCATGAACCCTCTCCACAACTGCTCCCATAACCTATTTTTCAATTCAAGACGTGAAGGATTGAGAGTAAAAAACGTTTGTGGATCTTGGAGCCAGTCTTCGAGCCATGAGCGTTCTGGTTGTTGCGCAATTTCGCAAAGAGATAAACCTTCCAAATCTAGAAACACACATCTGCCAGCAAGACTTTCTGCCATGGATCGAATCACACCCCATTGTTGTGAACCGGTAAGCACATATTGGCCGGGAGTTCGATTTTTATCTATACGACGTTTTAGAGTTGCAACGATTTCTGGAGCATATTGAATTTCATCCAAAACTAACGGTGTGCGATGATTGTTTAAAAATAACTCAGGATCTTGCTTTGCGTTTTCTACATCCACCACAGGGTCGAAAACGACAAAATCCGCTTTGTCTTTTAAAACATGCTCTAGCAGAGTGCTTTTTCCAACCTGCCTCGCACCTGTCACCACGACTACTGAGAAAGTAGAAAATAGAGCATCAAAACGGGATTTCACGCTTCGCTCGAGATACATACCTTGCAATTTACGGATATTATCATTAAATTGCAAGGTATTTTAAAGCAGCATTTGGGCGAGAAGATTGTTACAATTGTTTTAATTGATTTTATAAGAGATGGGAATACACAAAAAAATACGAACCCGGCGTAGCTTTTACTTCGCCTGGCGAAGTGGCCCAAAACCCACACTCCCAAACTCAAATAGGCGAGCACATTGTTCCAGTCGCTATGGGAGGACGCGTAAAGCATTTTTTTCACAAAACTAAAACTTGCACTCTGCGCAAAATGGGTTAACTTTGATTCTAATGTACACAAAAAACAAACCTACTTTCGAAATATATTCAGCCAAAGGATTTACGTTAATTGAACTTATGGTTGTAATTGTGATTATTGGACTTTTAGCAGCAATTGCAATTCCAAATTTTCAAAGATATCAAGCTAAAAGCAGACAAACAGAAGCAAAACTTATGCTTGCAAGTGTATTTACTGCTGAATCTTCTTTCGTTGTTGAGCAAAATGCATTCACTTCTTGTTTGGCTTCAATTGGAGTTACCCCAGATGGAACAAACCGATTCTATACTTTTGGGTTTTCTAATGCAATAGCCGGCGGAGCAACTTGTGGGAACCCTAATGCTGTCTGTAACTCAATCAACTTTAATCCAGTTACCACTTGTGGCGCTCCTGCAGCAGGATTAACACATTTTCTAGCCACTCGATCTTCGAATGGACTTGCATTTCCCACGGAAGCCACTTTGGCAGGAGGTGCAGCTCCGAACAATGGAAGAGTTGCAACTTTAATCGGGGCTGGAGCTGGTAACTTTTTTACCTCAATCGCTATTGGAAATATCTCTAGTAATTCTGCAAGTCCCCCAGATGGTTGGTCTATGACACAAGCAAAACTATTAACGAACTATGACCCAAGACTTTAAATAATGCCTCAACTACCTGTATTAATTGTATTATTTTAATTAAAAACACAATTCTTGCACTCTAAGTAAACTACTATAGAATTGAATATAGTCGTATTTTAAATTTTTCTGAGGGGGAATGTTCATGTTGAGAACCAAATCTGGATTTACTCTTGTAGAACTTATGGTCGTAGTTGCAATCATTGGTATCTTGGCTGCAATCGCAATTCCAAATTTTCAGAGATATCAAGCTAGGGCGAGACAAACAGAGGGGAAGTTAATGCTCTCGAGTGTTTACACAGCAGAAGCCTCTTTCGTCGTTGAGCAAAATGCGTACACATCTTGCTTGGCTTCAATTGGAGTCGCCCCAGATGGAACAAACCGATTCTATACTTTTGGATTTTCTAATGGAATAGCCGGCGGAGCAACTTGTGGGAACCCTAATGCTGTCTGTAACTCAATCAACTTTAATCCAGTTACCACTTGTGGCGCTCCTGCAGCAGGATTAACACATTTTCTAGCCACTCGATCTTCGAATGGACTTGCATTTCCCACGGAAGCCACTTTGGCAGGAGGTGCAGCTCCGAACAATGGAAGAGTTGCAACTTTAATCGGGGCTGGAGCTGGTAACTTTTTTACTGTGATTGCAGTTGGGCATGTTTCCAATAATGCAGCTACAGATGCTGCTGGAGATCAGTGGTCAATCAATGAAGGAAGAAATTTGGTAAATTACGCCCCCAGCCTCTAGCCCAGTAAAAACCTCCACGCGGGGATTATTTTTATTTCAACACCGTCTTCTTTATGTGTGCTTTCCTGATCCCACGTAATGATGCTACCTTCTGTCAAACTATATTGATGAGCACCCAACACGAGAGAGCTGATATAGTTTTCAATCAAACTCTATCAGCATGGTGATATAGTTTGAAAAACGTCAAATACAGCATAAAAAAACATTTAAATACAAATAGTTATATAATCACGCCTCTCTATTAATATTCTCTTCTGTTAGAACGTATTTTTGTATATACTTAACTGGTGTTTGAATGGGATGAGCAAAAAGCAGCTTGGATTTAATATTTTTAAACTTTATCAGATTCAATTCTGCCTTTCTTTAAGACAAACTTATTCCCACTTCACACCACCGACCTCAACGGACACTCATAGATCTGATTCGTAATTTTTCGAAAGGACTCCCCTTGATGGAGGAGGAAAACCCTCGCTCGAGGATGTTTTTTGATAAAACTCTCAGCGCTCTTGAACTGCTGAGAAGTTGCTGTGTTTTCCATCCCCACACTGTATCCCAAATCATGCCCATCGATCCGTATACCAAAATCAATGAGAGCTCCTCCTCGTGGGCGATAAGAAAATATTTGAAATGAAGTCCCCATTCGGTAGTTCAGTTGACCATAGAGCTGCTGAAATAAAAATCGATTCCAATCGGCTATCCTCGGTTCAGTGTTCAGTAATGAAATCCCGCGTTCTTGGAGTAAAAAAGTGGCCATCCCTTGATCTTCTAAATAGACAAGACGACCTGAGGTGTTTCCCATTTTTAAAATACTTCGAACTAAAAAAACAGACTCTAACCCAGCTAAAATCTTTTTAGCTGTATTAGGAGCAATACGTGCAGTACGAGCCACTTTTGAAAGATCAAAAACGTCACCCTGTTGTAAAGCCACTTCTTCTAAAAATGTTTTTAGTGTGAGGTAATCCAACTGAGTGTTTGTTACTTTTCTGAGATCTCGATCTAGAATTGTTTTAATATGAGATCTCAATTGCCTTGAACGCATTGCTTCAGAGCGAACAAAACAAATACCTGGTAATCCCCCTCTTAATAAAAATATTTTTAAAAGGAAAAGTTTATTCACCGGAGCAAATGGGTTATTTTTAAGTACATCTAGTGGGTTTTTAGATTGAACGAGTCTTAAGATATCCCAGAGGGGAAGCTGCTCTAACTCACTCAGAGTTAATGGCAAGAGCTCTATATCAACCATTCTTCCGGTCAAACTTTCTCTAATTTCCTCGATACTTGTAAAACGGACACTCCCTGTCAAAATAAACTGACCGGGCGTACGATGAGTTCTTACCCATTCCTTTAGTGTGGAAAACAACGGAGGACTCTCCTGGCACTCATCAATTCCAAAAGGTAGTTTCCTGTTACTGATTAAAAACTGAGGTGTTTTAAGAGCAGTCTCTAAAGTTTGGGGATCATCTAAAGTGACATAGTCAGCTGAGATCCGTTCAACCAAGGTTGTTTTCCCTGTTTGCCTCTGCCCTATAACCCCAACGATTTTGCTCCCAGTGAGCATCTTTTTAGCTATAGGTTCAAGATATCTTTGACGAACATGTGGCATTTTTTAAGCTTATGCCTTGCTGTCGATTTAGTCAATGTATTGATCAAATCGACAGTATGCTTGCTTAACTCTCTTCACCCATCTTTTTCACCCTGTAACGCAAACTGCGAAAGGTGATGGTGAGGAGATCAGCTGCAGATTTTTTTACTCCCCCCACCTGTTTGATCGCTGCACGAACAAAAATTTGCTCAATTCCACCTAAAATTTCGTCTAATTTTAAAGGCCCTTTTGAAAAATTAGGGACAGCAATTCGGATTTCGTTCGAAA
Source organism: Bacteriovoracaceae bacterium (assembly GCA_023250795.1). Taxonomy (GTDB): domain Bacteria; phylum Bdellovibrionota; class UBA1018; order UBA1018; family UBA1018; genus JAHFAB01. The sequence goes on along the minus strand of JAHFAB010000047.1, from coordinate 2,914 downwards.
CAGGGGGGGCAATGTCTTTCTTTTCCAGAATAGACTCGCTCGATAAAATCGATTGCGGCAAAGATGTCAAAGAAATTTTTTTTCCACTCTCTAAAGTAATCGCACGCTCAATTACGTTTTCAAGTTCTCTTACGTTTCCAGGCCAAGAGTATTTTATAAGTGCTTCTAAAACAGCCGGTTGAAACCCAGCAATATTTTTTCCAAATTTTATTTTAAAATGATTGAGAAAATACTCTGCCAATAAAACAATGTCTTCGTGGCGGTTGCGCAAGGGTGGAGTTCTAATCTGAATGACATTAAGTCTATAATAAAGATCCTCTCTAAAAGAGCCCTCAATGATCCCAGCTTCCAGATTTTTATTGGTCGCAGCTATAATTCTCACGTCTATTTTTATATTTTCTAAACCACCCACTCGCCGGATGACACGATCTTGGATGGCACGCAAAATTTTGACTTGCATGCTCATGGGCAAATCTCCGACTTCATCTAAAAAGAGTGTGCCCCCAGAAGCCATTTCAAAGAGCCCGATTTTATCCATGATGGCGCCTGTAAAACTGCCTCTTTTATGTCCAAAAAGTTCGCTCTCAAGGAGATTTTCTGGAATTGCACCACAATTAATCGCAACAAAAGGCTTTAGCTTAAGAATCCCCATCTCATGAATCATCTGTGCAACCAGTTCTTTACCTGTTCCACTTTCTCCGACGATCAATATATTTGTCTTTGTAGGACCCACCTTTTCGATAAGGGCCAGTAGTTCACGAATGGCAGGAGACTCGCCAATAATCTTTATCATCATCCACCTCCTGCAGCCCCAGCAAGTTTGAAAACAGGAAGATACATTGCTATGAGAAGAGCACCAACGGCTCCTCCTAAAAAGAGAAGGATCAGTGGTTCAATGAGTTTCGTCAAACCACCTATCGTAATCTCTACTTCTTCTTCATAAAAATCTGCTATTTTTTCAAGCATTTTATCCAAATTTCCGCTGGCCTCACCCACTGTAATCATCTGAACAGCCATTTTTGGAAACACATTGAGCTTACCGAGAACTGTTCCCAAAGTTTTTCCTGACTCAATGTTTCTTCGGACAGTACCCACAGCTTCTTCCAAAACCGCATTGTCCATAGTCGCTTTACAGATATCAATTGCGTCAATGAGATTGATTCCAGAAGTAAGCATAATTTGGAGTGTACGAGTAAACCTTGCAATTGAAGCTTTTTGTATTAACTGTCCGAAGAGTGGAGCACTAAATACCGCTTTATCTACAACATATTTTCCTTCTCTTGTTTTCAAATAGAGTCGAAACAAATATGAAACAAATCCAATTCCAACTATTATAAAAACAAAATTATTAGCAACAAAATGGGACACATTGAGCACGAACTGAGTTGGGCCTGGTAATTCCTGATTATTGCTTTTCAGTAAGTCCTCAAATTTAGGAATAATAAAAACTAGCATGAGAACAATCACACCAACTCCTACTGCGCTCACTATCACTGGATAGATCATCGCGCTGGTCACTATTTTTTTAAGTCGGTTCGAATTTTCTAAATACCTACTGAGTCGCTTGAACATGAGATCTAAAGCTCCTGAAGACTCTCCTACTTTCACAAGTGCAATATAAAATTTAGGAAATATTTTTGGATAAAGCCCTAAAGCTTCCCAAAGATAGGACCCCTGGGATACCTTTTCTTTGATCACTGTAACAATTGTTTTCAGATTAGACGTACTGGCTTGGTCAGCAAGAAACTCTAAACCCTGAACCAATGGGATACCAGAAGTGATCAAAGCATGTAGCTGTCTTGTAAGAGCGACCAATGTATCAGTCGATATTTTTCGACCACTTCCACTCAATAATTTTCCAATGTCTTGACTTATGGCGCCTATTTTTTTGAGTCGAATGGGCCGTATGCCTTGAGACCGCAAATAAATTCGTACATCTCCCTCGCTGGGCGCATCAGATTTACCAGTCACTCGTTTTCCAGTTTTATCTACGCCCAGATATTCAAACTCAGCCATTATAAAAATTCCTTTTTAATTATTTTTATCCATTACTCCAGAAAAGTTCTTAGTAAGTTCTTCAGGAATAGGGCTATACTCCAAAGCGTCAGGCTTAGAAAGTTGCCCAGATTTGACCAAGGCAAGTAAACTTTGGTTCATTGTCATCATACTGGTTTCGTCTTGTCCTGTTTGCATGGATGAATAGATCTGATGAATTTTATCTTCTCTTATCAAATTTCTGATCGCCATTGTTGGTATCAAAAGTTCACACGCTAAGATTCTTCCTGGAGTAAAACTCTTTGGAATGAGCATTTGTGAAATCGTTGCTTGGAGAGTAAAAGAAAGTGCTTGACGAATCTGAATTTGTTGATGTGGTGGAAAAGCATTGATAACACGGTTGAGGGATTGAATCGCACCATTCGTGTGCAAAGTTGCAAAAACAAGGTGTCCAGTTTCAGCCATGTTTAAAGCCATCTCAATGGTCTCAATATCTCGTAACTCACCAACCAGAACAAAATCTGGATCTTGCCTGAGCACTCTCTTAAAAGCACTTCTAAAGCTTTTTGTATCAACCCCTACCTCTCTTTGATTCACAACACAATTTTTATGGCTGTGAACAAACTCAATTGGATCTTCGATTGTGATCAAATGTCCGAATTCTTCCCGATTAAGGATATCTAGAAGAGAAGCCAACGTAGTAGACTTACCACTTCCAGTAGGCCCGGTCACCAACACGAGTCCATTTTGTCTCTTGATGACTTTTTTCATCACTTGAGGAAGATGTAAAGTATCAAAGTTTGGAATCGTAAGTGGAATCCAACGAAACACAGCTGCAACACCACCTCGTTGAAAAAATAAGTTACCTCTAAATCGTGCGACATCTTTGATCCCAAATGAAAAATCAAGTTCCTGCATT
>JAHFAB010000046.1 GCA_023250795.1 Bacteriovoracaceae bacterium | reverse complement strand
AAACCATGAATCCCAGTCATCACAAAGTACATAGAAAAAAACAAAGGCGCCTTCGGGTGAGTCAAATGTTCATTATGAAAAAAACCAGCAGTAAGAAGGCCATGCTCAAATTTGGCAGAGTATTCGAAATATTTGACGACTAAAAAACAACAGGCCAAAAGAAACGTCGCTATTAGAAACTTCCCTGATTTGCCACGTTCCCCTTTTTGCGCTGAGCTCACGCCCAAAGCCATCGTCAAACTGCTCGTGATGAGAACCACTGTGTTTAATCCACCCATTCTGACATTCAATAACTTATGGGCTTCATGAAACATTTCTGCATACAATCCTCGGAAAACACTGTACGCCACAAAGAGTCCACCGAGCATAAGAACTTCGGTCACTAAGAAAATCCACATCCCCTGCTTCGAAGCTTCGAATTCAGCCTCTGCACTTATATAATGATGCGCGTGATGGTGTGCCATTTTTATCTTCCCCTTATTTATACTTTAGCTGAACGGTATTCATAAGTCCAAGTCGTCACGACTGGGTCTTTGAGAAAGTTTTCTACCGGGGGCGGCGAAGGAGACCACCACTCTAACGACTTAGAATCCCATGGATTATCCGGTGCTTGCTCCCCTTTTCTCAAAGCCTGAATAAAATAGTAAGCCGAGAACAAAAACCCTGCTCCTAAAAACCAAGATCCTACGGTTGAAATTTGATTGAGCAACGTAAACTCAGGCAGGTAGCTCCAATAACGCCTTGGCATGCCCTGAGCCCCTAAAATGAACTGAGGGAAAAAAGTCACATTAAACCCAGTAATAATCAAAACAAACGAAATCAGAGCCGAAGTTTCGCAATACATTTTCCCTGACATTTTAGGAAACCAGTAGTGGAGTCCTGCCATGAGACCCATCAAAGTCCCACCGACCATCACGTAGTGAAAGTGAGCAATCACAAAGTAAGTGTCAGTCAGGTGAACATCTATCGCAAGAGTTGCCAAGAAAACTCCCGTCATCCCTCCAATCGTAAAAAGCTCTAAGAACCCGAGCGCATAGAGGAAAGGAGCATTGAAACGAATCGACCCTTTGTACATCGTCGCCACCCAACTAAAAACCTTGATCCCCGTAGGAACTGCGACAAACATGGTGAGCAGAGAAAACACAAAATTGGCCATCTCGGACTGTCCACTCACAAAGAGATGGTGCCCCCAAACGATAAATGCAATCAATGCTATTCCAAACGAAGAGTACGCAATGGCCTTGTATCCGAAAATCGGTTTACGAGTAAAAACAGGAATCACTTCTGAAATGATTCCCATCGAGGGGAGAATCATAATGTAGACGGCGGGGTGTGAGTAAAACCAAAAAAAATGTTGAAACAAAACAGCGTCACCGCCGAGCTTGGGGTCAAAAATTCCGATTTTAAACACCTGCTCAAAAATAAGGAGCAATAAAGTAATAGCTAAAACTGGGGTCGCTAAGACTTGGATAATGCTCGTAGCATAAAGAGCCCAGCAAAAAAGCGGTAGGCGAGACCAGGTCATACCCGGAGCACGTAATTTATGGAGTGTGACGATAAAGTTTAATCCTGTTAAAATAGAAGAAAATCCCGCCACAAAAGCGCCTAAAACCACAAAAATAACTGTTGTCCCGGCATGAATCGAATAAGGGGTATAAAAAGTCCAACCCGTATCTGCACCACCAAAGAAAAGAGAGCAGAGAGCAATAATCGCGCCCAATACAAAAATATAATAAGAGAAGAGATTGAGGCGAGGAAAAGCCACGTCTTTTGCACCAATCATCATGGGTAAAACAAAATTTCCCATCGCAGCTGGAATCGCAGGAATAATCACAAGAAAAACCATGATCGCGCCGTGGTAGGTAAAAGCCTTATTGTAATTCCCTGCAGACAACAGATGGTGATCAGGAGAAAACAAATGCCAACGAATCAGAAGGGCAAAAAAACCACCGAGCAAGAAAAAACTGAGAACAGTAAACAAGTACATGATCCCAATTCGTTTGTGATCCAAGGTGTGAAGCCAAGAACTCATTCCTTTTGTACAATTGAGGTAATTTGTTCCAGTTCCACTTTGAGCATGAGTAGAAGACATTTTTTGAGACTCCTATTTTACACTTTTAATGTAGGCTATGACCGCATTCATCTCTTCTTCATTGATCAAGCCCTTGAAAGAGGGCATGACTGGGCCAAATCCTTTTACGATTTTCGCCTGCGGATTTTCAATTGATTCTCTGATGTAATTTTCATCCGCAATCACCGTAGAGCCATTGGTGAGTTCTACCTTAGCTCCAAACAATCCTTTGTAAGTCGGTCCTACCTTCGGAGAACCATCATCAGAGTGACAGGCCACACAGCCTTTTACAGTAGTAACCTTTCTGCCCTGATCCACTAGATCTCCACCAGAGCTCGGTGGATTACCCCCACCAGCCTCTGAAATGCCTGTAAGTTTTTTTCCTGCTTTCCAAGCTATCCATTGCTCAGGCTCTAAAACGTAGAGATCGGCTAACATCAGAGAATGACGAGTTCCACAATACTCTGCACAATAGATCTGATGTCTACCCGGAACAGTCGCTTCGAACCAAACGCTGGTGTACATCCCAGGAACGACGTCCTGCTTCACACGAAAGTTAGGAACAAAAAAACTGTGAACGACATCCTCTGATGACATGATAAATTTTACGGGTTTATTGACCGGGACAAACACTTTGTCGACGGTCATTCTGCCATCGTCATACTGAAACTGCCAAAACCATTGCTTGCCGATCACTCGCACTTCGTATGCATCGTCTGGAGGGGTAATCATTGCGTGATAGACAGAATAACCCCAAACAAAAATCACCATGAGTATAATCGTGGGAATGACGCTCCAAATTAACTCTAATAAATGATTGTGTGTAATGTAGGTCGGCTGATGTTTTTTCTGATGACGAAATTTGATCGCAAAATAGATCATCCCGCCCACAACTAGGACAAAGAAAAATACACTAAGCCAAAATAAAAAGAGATAAAGATGATCCCACCTTGCTGCAATCTCTGATCCTTGAATGGGTAAAGAATCTGCCGCCAATGCTTCGCTAAAAATCATGAAAAAGAACCCCCTTGGTGTTCTACTGCAAGTCCTCGCTGTCTACGCCAAAAAAGCAAAAGATAACTCCCAAAAACTAAAACAGTTCCGGCCGCTCCTGCCCTCATGATATTACTCAAATAGACAGAATACTTTCTCGTGTGTGGGTCATACCGATAACAAAACAACAAAAAACGATCCACAATCGAGCCGATTTTCCCATTCGAAGCTTCCAACAAAGCCAGCCTCAAATCTTTTTCAAAAAACTGGATCCCATACAGGTACCGCGAAATCTTTCCTTCAGGAGTAAGGACGTAAAGTGCAGCACTATGGGCAAACTGTTTTTCTTGTTCATCATAACGATAACCGAAACCAACCTGAGATGCGAGCTTTTGAATTTGTTTTTCTTCACCTGTCAAAAAATGCCACCCCATAGCGCCTTGGGGTCTCCCGTATGAGTTCAAATAAGCTGCTTTCTTTTTTGCAGCGAGATCTGGACCTTCTTTGGGATCAATGCTCACGCTGATGAGTTCAAACTGTTCTCCTGGGTTCCAGGGCAAAGACCTGAGCCCAGCTACCAATCCGTTGAGGAGCAAATTACAGAGATTAGGGCACTCATAATAAACCAAACTCAATAAAATCGGTTTTCCGCCACCAAAGTACTGGGACAATGCCACAGTTTTTCCAGCTTCGTCCCTAAACGAAAGATCTTGGATACTCACTTTATCGCCAAGATGCTCCGTAATACCAACGCCCTGGAGTTCGGGGGGAATTTTAGAATTGTTTACAGGAGGATTCGCGCGAGCAGAAGAAATAACGCACAGAATCAAGACAGGAACGACCCATTTTGTAAACACAAGAGAAGAATCCATAGGATTCTCTCCTTTTTAGAATCCCAGTCACTTCAAGTCAAGAAGAAGTGTACAGAGGCCCAACTTTCATGTATGAGATCCGTTAGGGGACCGAAAACTATGGGGAGGGAAAAATCCATGAAAAAAAATGTCCTTTTATTTGTTCTATTTGTTTTAGGTATGGGCGTTGTTGCGCGTGCAGACCACTCTAAAAGATGGGATGACTGTACAAAGAGGGATCTTTGCCAAGTGATCGCACCTTGTACGTTTGAATCTTGGACACCAGATCCAAACGTTTCTTCAGATCCTAATGATCCTGTGTATACTAAGGAGCCACTCTATCGCTTGCTTTATATTTCTACGAAGAGTTATCGATTAGTGACTCAGATGAAACTATACGATGAAAGCTGCGCTTACACGCTTCAGAGAAAGTAATAAATTAAACATCACCCAGAAATTTTGCTAGCTGGAAATATTTTCTAGCGAAATTTCTGGGTGGTATTCTAAGCGTCTGTGAAAACTCCAACTCGAATTGATAAACTCTCCGAAACCGAAATGCTCGTCGCGTGGGATGACGGGGAGAGGTTTGCCATTGGCTTTGTTGACCTTAGATTCGAATGTCCTTGCGCCTCGTGTGTCGATGAACACACGGGAAAACGAGTTCTCAAAATTGAAAACATTCCCTTTGACGTCAAACCCACCCATGTTCAGCTCGTAGGAAAATACGCCGTCCAAATTTTCTGGAGCGACAACCATTCGACCGGAATGTATCACTTTGATCGGCTCAATGATCTTTGTAGAAAGCATGGAAGAACGCTGAGTTCTTAGTTAATTGAGTAAGAATTTCAGGAGTTAAAAAAGAAGGTCCCAGTCACGTGGGTACTCATCCATGAGGTCATCGCATAGCTTCCTGCTATTCTCCTTTAACGTGACTGGGACCTTCTTTTTTAACTCCTGAAATTCTTACTCAATCTACCAAAAACTGACCGGTTACACCACCCTACCTACTAAAAGTTAGCCTTGACAACTCGTGCCTAAGTAATTACACTGTAATTATGTCTACGCTGAAAGCCAAAGTAGTTCAAATTGGAAACTCGAAAGGAATAAGAATTCCTAAATTACTACTGGGGCAGTGCAACATTAAAAACGAAATTGAAATTGAAGTCAATGGAGATACTTTAATTTTAAGACCTGTTCAAAAGAAAAGAAAAGGATGGGCGTTAGCGTTTAAAAAAATGACTACAAATAAAGACGATCAGCTCATAGACAAAGACATAGATCTTCAGCCCACTCGGTGGGATCGAGAGGAATGGGAGTGGAAGTAAAAAGATTCGAAGTTTTTTGGATTTCATTAGACCCAACCTTTGGTAAAGAAATCAAAAAAACAAGACCCTGCACCATCATATCGCCCAATGAAATGAACGAGTTCATTGACACTGTAATCGTCGCCCCTATGACCACATCCATTAGAAACTATCCATCAAGAGTGACTTGCTCTTTTAATTCCAAGGAATGTCAAATTGTGCTGGACCAAATTCGAACTGTGGATAAAAAAAGGCTCATCAAAAAAATCGGTTTTTTAGATGAAAAAACACGGAAAAAAATTCTTTCCACTTTGTCTGAGATCTTTTCATAATCGGCGGGACCCATTTAAAATGATGACAACACCCCACCCAGAAAATTTAGACCCAGTCCGACTGCAATACGAAAGATTCCCTTACCCCCCCATCTCTCGGTTTGCACTGCCTCAAAGAAACCAGGGGAAATCTCTGAGTTATGAAATCGCCTCCCGGTTTTTAAAAACTCAGGCCAAGCCCACTCACCCAAACCCGTCTCACGAAAACATAAAAATCTTAGTCGCTGGCGCAGGCACTCTCGAAGGTCTAATCGTTGCACAAGCTCATCCACTAGCCAAAGAAATCGTAGCTCTTGACCTGAGCCAGAAATCGCTAGAAATCTTAAAAACAAGGACTCAGATCGCGAGACTTTCAAACCGAGTGCTTCGCCCGTTTCATAAAAACAGAATCGCACCCATCCGCTTCATTCAAGCGGACCTTAACCAATGGGAAGGAGAAAGCTTTGATTACATCATCGCCTCCAACATCCTCCATCACGTAGAGGATCCAGCTACGCTCCTCAAAAAACTCAGCTCCTGGTTGCAACCAAGCGGGATCCTGAGACTAGTGACCTACCCCAAGCAAAGCCGCATCTGGATGAGACAGACATCGGAGTTTCTAAAATCGCAAGGACTCACACAAAATTCTAAAAATTTAGTACAAAAAGCTCAACGAGCCATTTCCAATCTCCCACTCCACCATCCCCTCAGATCTTGTTTTCTGAGTCAGCCTGAAACCAATACGTGCACCGGTATCATCGACGCATTTTTCCACTCTCTTGAAAACCCTCTCTCCCCACTCGAGTGGGAAAAAGCCGCCTTTCAGTCGAGCCTCCGTCTCATCGGTGAAACTCAAACTGAAACTTCACGCTCGAGTTTTTTAGAAGAACTCCTCCCCCAAACTCAAGCGCTATCTCCCTGGGTAAAGCTACAAATTTTAGACGATCTCCTAGAACTTTGCACCAACCCGATACTCTGGTTGCAGAAAACCCATAAAGCAGATTTAAATTTAAACGATCCTCAACTCTCATTAGAAAAAACTTGGCCCGAACTCACGCAAAGCCTCGCCCGAGCCGACCTACTCCTACAAAAAGTAGGACTCCGAGCAGAAGACGCAATCTACGCCCTAAAAGAAAAAGTCGGCCCCAGAGTATCTGCCCCCCCTCATTCGAAACCCCTGCCTGGGCTCTCCCTCTTAGATTATGATACACAATCGATGATTTCTATTTTAAGATCTCGAGATGCTTTCACCCATTCAAACTGAATTCACAAATCTCATTGGCTGCAAATATCCCATCATCGCAGGACCCATGTTCCTCGTCAGCGACTCGGTGCTCGTCTCTGCTGTCAGCGAAGCCGGCGGAATTGGGGGGATGCCCTCACTGAACTGGCGAACTCCAGAAGAATTTAGAAAAGCGATCCAAGACGTCAAAAGTAAAACAGACAAGCCCTATGCTGTTAACTTGATCGTCAATCAATCCAATCTGCGACACGCGGATGATCTGAAAATTTGTGCGGAAGAAAAAGTCCCATTTATCATCACCTCACTTGGAAGCCCAAAAGACACGATTCAAACCATGCACCAAGTGGGATCTAAAGTTTTTTGCGACGTCACCACTCTGAACTATGCAAAAAAAGTAGAAGATCTCGGAGCGGATGGAGTCATCGCCGTGTCGGCAGGAGCGGGAGGACACGCAGGCCCTATTTCGCCTCTGGTGCTCATCCCTTACTTGAAAAAGCACCTCCGTATACCGGTCGTGGCTGCCGGTGGGATTACCAATGGAAGCCAACTCGCAGCAGCACTCGCCCTTGGTGCATCAGCTGTTCAAATTGGAACTCGTTTCATTGCCTCTCACGAAGCCAAAGTGGATCTGTCCTATAAAAATGCAATTCTTAATGCAGATCCAGAAGACATCGTCCTCACCAAAAAAATCTCGGGGACTCCCCTTTCAGTCATCAACACAGCTTACATAGAAAAACAGGGACTAGAGCTGAGCTGGCTAGAAACTGCGCTTCTCAAAAATCCTAAAACTAAAAAATATGTCAGAATGTTGCGGCATTGGATCGGATCAGAATCCCTCAAAAAAGCGATCTTAGGTCCTACCTATAAAGAAGTTTGGAGTGCAGGCCAAGGCGTGGGACTCATCGACGAACTCCTTTCAGCAAAGGAAATTGTTCATCAGATTGTAAAAGAATATTATGTCAACATAGAGCGGCTTAATTCTTTCACCTCTGAAAAAAGCAGGAGCACCTACACTGAGGCTTATAAATAAAAAAGAATAATACCCATCGCAGATACACAAAAACCTGTCATGACATCTCCAAAGTGCTCAAACAGGGGATGATCTAACTTCATGAGCCCCATCGAAACAAGAACCGTAGAACCCACTAAAGCCAAAACCACTCCGAATATGAAAGCAGCCACCGATAAAAGCAGACTCAAAATGCCAAAGGGAGCAGCAGCAATAAAAAGAGGCAACACAGCGACGCAAGGTGAAAGGCCCAATGAAAACAAAAATAAATACGGACCTTTTTCTTTTTTTGCTAGCGAAGGTCCCAGTGAAGGTCCATGATGTGTGTGCCCTTTGCATCGGCTATGACGTTGATAGGCAACCCATGAATAGATGAGTCCAAAGATCATCAACAAAATCCCTGAATAATGCTCAATTTGATGTTCCTGTTTTTCCAAATCAAGTTTTGCCAAATAAGCAGAACCCATCTGAATGGCAAGAGCAGCCAATGTGATCGAAATAAGAATATGCCCAGAACAAGCAACTAAGGCACCTAAAATCGCCTTTCTCAAACCCCATTTTCTACTTTTTGCTAATAAGACCACAGGCAACCAATGGCCTGGTGCTAAAGAATGGATTAACCCGACAAGTCCAGCAGAAAGCGCAAGTAAAATCATTCATTTCGATAAAGGCAATTAGCCCTTTCCTTATCATTTGTGCTCAGATCTTCCTTTACCTCATTACTCGTTAATGAAGGAAACATCAAGGCTTTCCGATAAGGGTGAGCTGCATTCGAATTAATATTATTACAAGAAATGTAATTTCCATTATCATTGGACCCGGCTTGACAACTGTGTTTCAAGCCTAAGCTATGACCTACTTCATGAGTAACAACACTGACGGTTTGGTCTACACCGCTGGGTTTTCCATTGATTTTATTTAGATAATTCGTATTTATTAATATGACTTGTTTTTCTAGGTTGCCCAGATTTTCTGTGTCATTACGCACTGTGCAGCGCAATGTTATTGCAGGATGTGAGACCACTTTAGTGGGATCATCATTTTTTTCTACTAAATGAAGACTTGTCCAACGTTCCTCAGAGTTTTCCAAATATACTCGTATCGAATCGGGCGACCCTGGCATACTCTGACAATCAGTAGGATCAGTGCTTGCAAAGTCAACCATGGAAGAAGCATTTTGAATTTCAAAGAAAGCTTTATGTTCTTTTTCCTGACCGAAAGCATTCCATTTTTCAAAACCTTGTACAATCAATCGCCTTTGCTCAGCTGTAAATCGAGGGTCTATCCAAACTTTGGCTGGAAACTCTTCTTGAATGGGGGCCTCAAACGAATCTTTTTGATCGTGGGAAATGAGCGGACAATTGACTGGATCTACGTTTGTTTTATGGGGAGAGCAGGAGGGGAAACTCCAAACTAAAAGCGATAAAAATAAAATCCGTCTACAACTCATTTTCACACACACCACACATCCGGCGTATGTTTTTACATAAATATAGTTTATTAGTCAAGTATTATGACACGAATCAACTGGCTTTTTTTAGTTCAATATTTACATGAGGTTGCATTTCGTTTTGAGCCATCCCAAGTACCTGCCAGAGGCGGTTTACATCCTTAGGGTATTGCATGACTCGAAACCCTTCGGGCCTATGGGGGTGACTCTGAAACACTTGATATTCATCTTGTAACGCTTTAATTTTATTACTCAGATACCCTATGACCGCCAAATCTGAACCATCGCTTTCCCCAG
>JAHFAB010000045.1:3434-9556 GCA_023250795.1 Bacteriovoracaceae bacterium | reverse complement strand
GCGCAATCATCGGAGATGGCACTACAAGTGATTTACGAGAGACATCTGTTTCTGTTACCTATGCAAACACATTAAGATCTCTTTTGGGGGTAAATAGTCGCGTTGATGCTTGTCAAAATGTGGGTAGCCCAGATAGACCACTTTGTGGCGAAAGCAATGTGCAAGGGCGCTATACCAATTTCCCCGGTGGTAATTCATGTAATTCTGGGACCACTTTCTATACAGGAAGATTTCTCCATCTTGAACAAAATCGAAGTTTGGGTGATTCATCAAACTGGCAATTAGTGAGTAATGCCGTAAAGACAACCTGGCCCCAATCTTGTGATTTACCAGGGGCAGAGAATGATTGTACCTTGGGATCTTCTCAGCCTGAATCTCAAGTAAGTGGGTGCTCGCCAAATTAACTCGATGTATCAAAAAGTAATTGCCTCAAGTCTTTTTCAAATTTTACCGATTTTGTTTAAGAAATAGGGGTGCTCCATTTATGAATCATAAAGAATCTAAGCGTGTTGCTATCATCGGGGCAGGCCCCGCAGGACTCACCGCGGCTTATTTACTCTGCAAAAAAGGGATACCTGTCACTGTACTAGAGGCAGACCCTGTTTATGTGGGAGGGATCTCGAAAACTGTCAAATACAAAGACTTCCATTTTGACATTGGGGGTCACCGATTTTTTTCAAAGTCTAAGGAAGTCGAAGATTTTTGGACTGAAATCCTCCCCAACGACATGCTCCATCGCCCAAGATCTTCGAGAATCTACTACCGCGATAAGTTCTTTTCATACCCACTCAAACCAGTGGAAGCTTTGCTCAAGTTAGGAATTTTCGAGTCAATCAGATGCGTTATTTCCTACACTGTCTATCAACTCTTTCCCGTCAAAAATCCAAAAAACTTCGAGGACTGGGTCAGTAATCAATTTGGAAAAAGGTTGTTTAATATTTTTTTTAAAACCTACACTGAAAAAGTTTGGGGGATGAGTTGCAAAGAAATCTCAGCGGATTGGGCCGCACAAAGGATCAAAGGCCTCTCTCTTTTTTCAGCCGTAATTAATGCACTGAAACCCAAACCGAAGTCTCGTGACAAAATGATCAAAACCCTGATCGACTCATTTCGATATCCTCGCAAAGGCCCCGGAATGATGTGGGAAACATGTGCCGAAAGAATCAAAGAGATGGGTGGAAAAATCCTCATGGGACAAACCGTGACCGGTTCAACCTATAATGCTCAATCTAAACTTTGGAAAGTCACTTACAAAGACCATAAAGGAAAAACAGAAATACTCGAGTCTCATCACCTCATCTCCTCCACTGCTATCAGAGAGTTAGCCAATGGATTACAGCCCAGCCTCACACCGGATACTCTCAAGTCAGCTGATTCGTTAAAGTACAGGGATTTTATTACTGTCGGAGTCATTCTAAAAGACAGAAATCTTTTTGATGACAATTGGATTTATATCCACGACCCGAAAGTTACTGTAGGGAGAGTGCAAAATTTCAAGTCCTGGTCGCCTGAGCTCATCCCTAATCCATCTCTGTGCTGCTACGGTTTAGAATATTTTTGCTTCGAAGGGGATGGACTTTGGACTTCAGACGACTCCAAACTGATAGATCTTGCAAAAAAGGAGCTGCAAGCCATCGGATTGGCAAAAGCAGAAGATATTTTAGACGGCTGTGTGATTAGACAGAAAAAAGCTTATCCGGTTTATGACGAAGAATATGCAACTCATGTAGAAAAAATAAAAAATGAACTCGAAGCTCGTTTTCCCTCGCTGCATTTGGTCGGCAGAAACGGGATGCACAAGTACAACAACCAGGATCATGCCATGATGACGGCCATGCTCTGCGCTGAAAATATTATCGCTGGGAAAAAAGTATTTGATCTCTGGAATGTCAATCAAGATGCCGAATATCACGAAGCCGGAAGCGCAGGAGAAGAAAAAGTGATTACCGGTCGTCTGGTACCTCAGAAAGTGATTCTCGATGATAGCGAACAAAAAGCAGCTTAGCACCCTATTTTGGGGTACTGTCCTATTCTGGATTATTTCATACGCGGTGATCAGTCCAGAATTTGGGGGGATAGACACTTTTATTTTCAAAGATGCGGGAGCAAACCTGGCTCTGGGAAATGGATTTGTCACTTCCAACCTGCCGGGGAGCTTAGATGCAGAATCTCACCTCTATGCGGGCTATCCACCACTCTACTCTCTTGTTTTTGGGATTTACTCTAAAATATTTGGTGTGGGTTCTTATCAAAACACTTATTTCAATCTATTGATCAGCCTTTTTTGCGCTATTTTGTGGTTCAAACTTTTTATAATTCTATTTCAGTTTAACACCGCAAGTCGATATCGATGGATTATCCTAGGAGTTCTTGTCTCCCTTTTGCCAACCTCATTATTGGGAAGTGGGAGGGACAGACCTGAGCCGCTCAGCTTTGGCATTTTACTGATGACAGTTTTATTATCTATTCATACGTTCGAAGATTTTCAATCTTCCAAAAAAAGGTGGAGCTGGATTTTTTTCTGGGTGGGAATCAATGCCATGATTTCTCCATTTGGGGGGATTCTCAACCTACTTTCTATGACCCTCCTCCATCGTAGTCATCTTTTGAAATTGAAAGAACCCAAATGGCTCTTCTCTGCGATTTTTTGGACAGCTGTCCCCACAGCTGTCGTATGTACCACCTATGCATTTTTAGACCCCAGCGCTTTTGAACGCTTTCTCATCCACAGTGCTAAGGGTGGATCAGGTTTGGGTGTTGTTTTAGGCATTATAAAAGAAGGGGGAATGAGTGCTTACTTCGGCACACTGCTCTCGCCTCTAACCAATCCAAATCTCCAGACCCGAGGGATCGTCTTCTCGTTTCTATTAGTGAGTTTCATTTTTCCGGCTTATTTGCTTTTGAAATTTCGAGTTCATAAAAATCATGAATACTTGGTTTTTGGCCTAGCACTTTTTGCGATTTCTGCATTTCCTTTTTTGGTATTTCCAAATCAGAGCAACTACATGGCCTACACACGAAACGCCATTCTTGCGTTGATCACGTATTTTGCCATTCAAAATGAAAGACTTTCTAAAACCCTGATTCAAACTTTGGCAGGAGTTTTTTTAGTGATTTTCGGATCTATCGTTTTTCTCTTTGGTAGAGATCTAGCAATTCGTGCGACAAATCACGCTTCTTATAATAGGGCTATAGAGCAACGTGATAAACTGGTCACACACACCAGCATTGGGGTTTGGCCTAATCTTTATTTCATCTATAAGCCGAAGTTTGAAGTCAGAGACTTATATTGGACGCCTCCGGAAATATTAAAAAAATCCCAGGTTTTTGCCACAAGCTATGCAGAATCTGGAGATCTCTATAAACCCATCGCGCCCCAAGGACTCCGTACACCGGCAAACAGTCCGATTTCTCAGCCTGCTCTGCCTCAACCTAACAAGGTTTTTGGCTATCAGATTTCAAAAAGCAGCAATACCTGGGAAGCGTTGATCTATGAAAACCCAGAGTTTCTGCCTTAGTATCTAAAACCATGTTGCAAAATTCCGAATCCTGCTAATCCTCCTCGAGAAGAGCAAAGCACAGCTGCTTCATCTGGAAAAATACTCGAATCATTTTTTCGAGCCATTTTATAACAACGCACCGGCTCCATCGAAGTTGCACCTGAACAAAGATGCACACCCTCTCGCCTAAAAAGATACGAGTCAGAATTCTGCGCTTCTTTGAGACAGTCCACCGGCATTGTTGTATTAGATCCAGAACAGAGCACAGCCGCTTCGACTGAAAAAAGGCTGCTCTTGTAAGCCATGGCTGCCTTATAACACTCTACCGGAGCTGTACTGCTGGCTCCCGTACAAAGTAATACCGCGGCGTGTTTCTTGTCTAATCCTGTCACCACTTTCAGAGCCTCTTTATAACAATTGACTGGGTCAGCGATTGAAAAAGGATTGGAACAAAGGATCACAGCGTCTTTGTAGTAAGGGTTTTTCTCAGTCACCTGAACTTCAGTAAAACAGTCGAACTGATACTGCTCGGCTTGAACAGGACTGATGAGACCTAAACTCCCTAAAGCTAAAACACTTCCCAACAAAACTTCCTTCATATAAATCCCTCCCTCAAAGTTTGAAGGCTGGAGTTACAATGTTTGAAAATAAAAAGACAGGAAATAATACTAATGCATAAAGTTAATTATGGATACAGCGTCAAATATGCCATATCAGTTTGCACACTGGAGCAATAAGGATAGCTACTTGGGCCGTCCGCAACAATACGTAGCCAAATCTGCGACCCCGAATACAAATAACTGGAGAGAGGCGAAGATGAAGAGGTGATGATTGAATAAGTTTTCTTCGTTGAAGTCAAATCAGACCAACTCCCAAAAGCTGGCAAAAAAATCTGAAGTTTATGGAGATTAGGATTGCTAGAGGTTCCGTAATCTAAAACCGTATTCGCTCCATCGCATGCCCCACTATAATGCCCCTCTTCCCCACTCCAATAAAAATAAAGAGTTTTATACTGAGAAATATCAATCGAACTCAGATCCCAAGTAAAATAGGTAATACCCGTATTAGGCACACCCCCACCTGGTATTTTACACTCTGTGAAAAGACAGTTTCCGGCAGAAGTGCAACTTCCATTTTCACTCGCCAGTGGGGTATAAGACGGAACTTCCACCAAATAATTTACCGGAGTGGCTGGATTTAGAATTGGATCCCCCGCGCCTACGGCAGGAGCAGTGTCACTATTGACAATACAAGCCTGTGTGACCGAGTTCACTCTCGAATAGATCTTTCCATGCAAATCCGTCCCATCAGGTTTCAAAAAAAGGGGTGGGGGTGGAGAGGGCTGTGGGCCCGAACCACACGCCATCTTGCTCTTACTCTTATCCGCAACAGCCAGTTTGTCATAAGAGTTATCTATGCTCACACTTTGATTGCTAAATAAATCTACGACCTTTCTCCCTAGCTCATAAAAACTATCGTCTTGTTTAAAATTAGCACTCACCTTTCCCACTTCTGTTGAACTATTGCAAAAAACACCATTGGTATCTCCCAGCCCCACCACTTGGATGATGCGATTTCTTCCGGATGGTACGTTTAGCTTAAGATTGACGTCTTGCCCGGTTTGTATGGGGAGAGAAGTAATGCCCGGATAACTGCACATTGCACCACCGAGTAGGTCAGAAACTTTTTTCTCAATATCATCACTATCTGGTTGCGATGAAGGAATACCCGAACCCACTATATTGACCGCAAGGCATTTGAATCCACTAATAGTATCCGGAGGATTGAAAGCGGAAAAAATTTTTTCAGAAAAATCATAATCACGATTTTTTACAATCGAACGAATCCCCGATTGAAACGTAAGGCTCACAGAAACCAGATCTTTAGGTTTTAATGAACACCCTGAAAAACTAATACACAAAATAGTAAATAAAAAAGGGGAAGCCCCATAAATTGATTTCTGACTCAACATCGTGCGATCCCCCTAATTCTGGGATTCTATCGCATCGATATCATAAGAAAAAGAAAATTCTCTTAAGATGCACTGTTAGCGCAAACACTCTTTGCAAAATCCACACAAGATTGGAGGTCTTGCTGAGTGCTTCCTACACAACTTCCAGATACAAGAGTGCTTTCATTAGAATATTTCAAATGTCCACTCCATTTCCCACTTTCGTCCCCAATCTTTAACTCACTCTCTCCTGCAGCACTTGCCTGAAGATTTTTTATGAATGGACAATCGCTCAGTTCTTGAGAAATAAAGCTCACTTGATTTTCTAAATTTGGAACATTGTTCAACCCCCCTTCGAGGCAGGAGGTCATGCCCAAACACATTGAAAAAAACAATAAAAATAAAACTTTCTGTTTCATAAAATACTCCTCATTTGCATTTTACTTGCTTGCACTTGCACAAAATTTTTCTGTCTCAACCATACAAGCCACAGCTTGATCATGGGCTGCCTGATTCGCTGCATTAGGAATTGGCTTATTTTTACACGCAGCTGCACAATCGAAATCACAGACTTGCTGGTTAAACCCTGTCATTGTGACGTTATTCGTATAAGGTGCAGTCCCAGTACAGGAAACCACCTGTGTACCTCCAGAATCTCGATCGATACTCGA
>JAHFAB010000045.1:0-3424 GCA_023250795.1 Bacteriovoracaceae bacterium | reverse complement strand
GCCCAGATTTTCCTAATTTTGAAATCGTCGGATTCCACTGGATTGTGCTTCCCGGTTGTCGATTGTTGATCGCTTTATTTCGTTCCGCTTTTTCCAAATCCTCTACAAAAGGGCAACCCCCCTTATCTTTTAGTTCTGTAGTGGCTTGTCCACCACAAGAACACTGACAACATACAATCACTGCTTTTACAACTGAGCAATAAACAGAAAAGAATAAGAGAAAAAAAACCGATTGTGAAATCACTTTTATTTTCATCGAAATGACCCCCTACGTACTATGCAAATTGGCCAAAAAAATTAGCTATACTTGATTATTTTAATACAATTTATATAAATTTAAAAGGAAAGATTTTTTCTATGTGTCAAATCAGACACAACAGAATGGCTCCGGAGAGAATCGAACTCTCACACCCGTAAGGATACACGATTTTGAGTCGTGCGCGTCTACCAGTTCCGCCACAGAGCCACATTTAGAAAGTTGTTTTTAACCGAAACTCTTCATTCTGTCCAATTGACTCTACAATTTAGTTTCTCTAGACTCATGAACTACATGAATAGAACCCACATCCTGTTTTTGTCACTCTCCCTCATGATGCTGAACTCCTGCTCTCTAAAATCACAAGCACCAGGAGCATCCATCTCGCTTCATTTTGAATTTCATAATTTGCTCAAAAAAAACCCCTCCACCTATCTCTTTAACTCAATCCTGTCTGCACCCTCTGTCACTTCAAGCTTTGATTGCCTTGCTGTCAATGTGATGGGGGACGGGATTTCTAGCAACGCCCATAAACAAACGACCGACGGCAAGTTTTGCTCATACTCAGGAATCACTTCAAAACCCATCTTATTTAGCGAAAATACGATCTTTGATCTCAAAGTGCCCTCTGGACTCGCCCGAAAAATTCAGGTCCTGGGGTTGGTAGATGCAAGTACAGGGATTTGTAAAATTTCTCAATCCATTGGTGATTCCAAGGAACTTTCTGGCACCTATGATCTGGCATTTGAGCTTGGCTCTGCTGTGCTGGATCTCTTTTCCAATCAAAAAGTATCCATCCAAAACGAATATGATTTTCTAACACCAGATGAGCAAAAGAAAAGGGATGTGGGTTGTGGGCAACCTACGCAAAAACCTGGAAAATTGAGTTTTAAGGTTCAGCCAAATGATACAACTGCAGATACTGCAATCAACCCTGTCATTGAAGTCCTCGACCTAGGTGGAAAACCCATGACAGACTCCACTTCAGAAATCACAGTTTCTTTGTCATTTTTAGATTTAGCTGAAGTTCCTCCGGCAATGATTACAAAAATTATTGCAGATCATGGAGTGGCTGATTTTACCCAAGCCTATTTCCGAACGGCTGGAAGCTATCAACTCATTGTAAGTGCGGATGGCCTGGCTTCTGCGACGAGCCAGACATTCAAAGTTACTCCGAGTGCTGCTACAAAACTCGGATATTTAATCCAACCCGCACAGACGAGTGCGGGAGTTTCATTCAGAGATAATGTCCTAGTCGCCATCCAAGATTTTTACGGAAATACTGTGACGAGTGCTTCCAATCCGATTACCATTATAATCGACGGTAGTCCCTCTGGCGTCACTCTTTCTGGTTCGGCAACAATCGGTGCTTCAAGCGGCGTCTCGACTTTCAGCACTCTTTCTATCAATAAAGTAGGAACTTATAAACTACTTGCCACTTCGGGCGGTATGAT
Organism: Bacteriovoracaceae bacterium; assembly: GCA_023250795.1. GTDB lineage: Bacteria > Bdellovibrionota > UBA1018 > UBA1018 > UBA1018 > JAHFAB01. The sequence continues at coordinate 1,714 of JAHFAB010000045.1, read as the reverse complement.
ATCGGCCACGAGCAATAGCTTTCCGATCACCTCTGGATCTGCAAGCACGCTCGTGTTCAAAGTACAACCGACACCCACTCTCACAAACACTCCCATCTCTCCTCCCATTACAGTCGAGGCGCAAGACGCCAATGGAAATACGGCCAGTAATTTTACTAATCCTATTAGTATTTCAATCAAATCAAACTCAGGCACCGCAGGCGCTGTTTTATCTGGCACGATCTCACCCAATGCTGTTGCGGGATTAGCTACTTTTTCAGACCTACACATCGACAAGGGAGGAGCGAATTATATCTTGGTGGCTGCGTCAGGAAGTTTGACATCAGCACAGAGTAGCACGTTTAATATCAACGAAGCTCTCCCTACGATTACCACGGTTTCTCCAGCTATAGGCTCTGCCGACGGAGGAACTCTGGTCACAATCACTGGAACTAATTTTACCGCAAATTCTATCCTCAATGTCACTTTTGGAGGAGCCGCTTGTACTTCTGGCACACTCCTATCCCCTACTTCACTCACCTGTCTTACTCCGGCTCACGCCACTGGGTCTGTTGGCGTAGTTGTTAAAAATCCGGTGAATCAGATAGGAAGCATAAGCAACGCCTTCACATACATGCTTGCACTCTTGTTTGTTGATTCGAATGATGCGACCATAGGATTTTCCGGAGGTGTAAAATCAGGTATAGTCTGGGACTCGGCGAACAGCTATCTAAAGCAAACCACAGCTGGAACCCCAGGCTTTTTTACGTCCAGAGTTTTGAATCCAGGTACGGGCTCACTAGCGAATTGGACCGAATTAGCTTGGAAGCCGACTGATCGCTATAAGAAAGGCCTTCCAGACAATAAAGGTTATGAATATGCAACTGGGACGGGGTACTCCCTTGGTCTTTTACAATCACAAATGCAGCAAAACGCTTTGCTCATTCATTTTGATGACGCTGGCAATGGCCAGGTAGATCCCTTGGATAAAACTGGCAATACCTCACTCAGTTCCACTGCGTGTGGAGGGGGTAATTGTCCCTCGTTTGATGTCAGTGGAGTTTTTGGTGGAGCGGTTAATTTCAGTAGCAATAAATTTTATCAAATCGCCCCCAGTGTATTGAGTTTAAGTGGAGAGACCCATTACACGGTTTCTGTTTGGGTAAAGCCTCCAGTGGCCAGTGCGACGGGTGGGATCTTTGGACATGGGAGCTCTTCAAGCAATGTGGATTACGATTTTTCCTTGAATGCTGGGAAAGGTACTTTTGGAGCTCTCACAAGCCCAATCTTATCATTACAAGACCCATCTGCGATATTGACTCCTCTTGAGTGGCATCATTTTGCAGTTGTACGTTCGGCGGGAACTTTTTACCTCTACAAAGATTGCGGTAGCCCAAGTGTTTCAGGCTCAGGAGGTTCCTCAGAGTTTAGTGGATCAGCAAATACACTGATTGGTTATACTACTTCTCAAAATTGGTTTACCGGATCTATCGATGAACTCTCTGTCTGGAAGACCGACCTAAGCGCTGCTAATATTTCCTCTCTTTGTCGAAGAGCGGCCGGGGATTTGAAGTTCCAAGTCCAGACCTGTAATAACCTTGACTGCTCAGATGGAGTCTGGGTGGGACCTAACAATGATCCAACTCAGTATTACTCTGAAGCTGGGAACAACTTACTATCGACTCCATCTCTTAGTTTGACAGGACTATCTCCCGCACACTATTTTAGATATCAG
>JAHFAB010000405.1 GCA_023250795.1 Bacteriovoracaceae bacterium | reverse complement strand
CGCCTCCCTCAAATAAAGCTTTGGCTTGAGCGTAGAAATGATCTTGGAGCGCCAAAAAGGTGACTCCCCCAGTCACAGAGATCGCTTTTGTGGTGGGACCAATGGAGCCTGCCACAAATCTGGGTTTTTCTTGGGTCGAATACTGGTCTGCGAGTTTGCGCGCGATTTGAGCCGATTTTACGTTGATTTCGTGAGTTTTGGATCCGAGTCCATACTCGTCTAGCACGAGAGGTGTAGCCCCGAACGTATTGGTTTCTAAGATGTCACATCCTGATTTGAGGTAGTCTTCATGAATTCCGGCGATGATGTCGGGACGGGTGATGACGAGGTTTTCATTACAGCCTTCGAGTTCAGCTCCACCAAAATCTTCGGCTTTGAGATTCTTATTCTGGATAGCTGTCCCCATGGCGCCATCCAGGACTAAGATGCGTTGTTCTAATGCGTGATGAAGTAGCTCTGTTCTTTGGGCGCGGTTCAGGGTGAAAGTTCTCCTCTAGTTATTACATACTATACTATCAGACCGTCACTGGGCATTACTTTTATCGACAAAAACTATTTGTCAAGATATTCTCTCATAATATGTCCCTAAAAAAAAATGAACTATCAATAGCCCCTCTAAAAAAAGCAGTAGCAAGTCTTCAGTCAGCTCTTGTGAAGGAACCCGCCAATGAGCTTGAAAGGGATGGCGTGATCCAACGCTTCGAATATACTTTTGAACTTTCCTGGAAAGTGCTAAAAAAATACTTAGAATTAAATCAACCCAATTCTTCTGAAATGAGTGTTAAAGACCTTTTCAGAGAAGCTGGAAAGCTGGCGCTGATTGATTCTGTTGAAAAATGGTTTGAGTATTTGAAAGCACGCAATCTCACCTCCCATACCTACAATGATACGACAGCAGAGGATACGTTTGAGGTTGCGACCCGATTTTTGGTCAGTGTCTCCGACCTTGTTAAAAAACTGGAGAAAAGACTGAGTGGCTGAAAAAATTTTAGCAGATCAGAAAAAATTTATTATTAAAACGATTTTCCAGTTTTTTCCTCAAGTAGAAATTTTAGCCTTTGGTTCTAGAATCCGTGGAGATGCTAAAACATATTCTGATTTAGATCTAGCACTGAAAATGGATCCTCATGTATCTCTCAAATTATCTCAGATCGCTTTTCTTGAAGAGGCATTTTCCAATAGCGATCTTCCTTTCAAGGTAGATCTTGTGATTTATTCTAAGGTTTCAGCAGAGTTTAGGGAGATTATCGATAAGTCCAGCGTTATTTGGGGGTGAGTTATTTTCTGTTTTTTTCCAATATTCAGTGCCACCATAAAGTGATCAGAATGGGGGTAAAATGAAATCACGCTTGAGGAATTGGGCACCTTATTTTTTTAGCGCAGTGTGTTTGATTTTTCTAGCGCGAGGCAGGCTCCTCTACCGAAGCACAGGGGTGAATCAAGACCTCATTTCTCTTTTATGGATGACCACTGAAGACCTTTTTTTCTTGGGAGGGGTGGGATTTTTATTTTCTCTGGTTTTTAAAGGGACAAAGGGTCTTTGGATCGCATCTCTCACCGTGGCTTTTACCTTGTTTGGAATTATGTTCCAAACCAAGATGGGTCAACCTCTTACGACGGGACTTTTAGGACAGGTGGGTGGGGTCTTCGAAATGACTTCATCCATACAGAGTCCAGCGTATTGGCGTTCCTATGCTCTGATTTCAGGGGCAGTGGGGGCTTTTTATTTGCTTTGGTTCGGCCTGAGATGGGTGTTCCGATTTTTTTACGAAACAAAAGCCGATTCGGTGATGATTTGGAGTGCGGCTTTGATCTGGGTGTTTTCCAGTATCGGGTGTTTTCTGGTTCCGACAAAGATAGATCTCCTTTCAAAAAATCCATTTATTACGTTGATCAAGCGTCCGCCGGGGCCTGAGCAAATTTTAGTGAGTGATTTTTTCGAAGGGATGACTCCGCGTCCAATCATTCGGCAAACTCCCATTCGAAGTCTGGCCGCGCAGAACACTCCTAACGTCGTTCTCATGATCATGGAGACTTTTAATTACAATCTGATTAAAAACGAAAGTGATCTCAAGAGGGTTTTTCCTCATTTTTATTCACGACTACAGGCGCAGAAAAATCATTTTGCTTCTTATAAACGCCATTTTACTCCTTGGCCCCTCTCTTCTAAGTCCTTGTATTCGATCCTGTGCGGAGAATACCCACATCCCTCCAATTCTATAGAGCTGAGATTGTTTCCCACAAGAAATTGTAATTCCTGGGTCAGTGAGATGGCTAAGCTGGGCTATACCACTCGGATTAGTTACAGTGGGGACCTGAGCTATGATCAGATGGGGGTCTTTTTTAAATCTCAGGGGTTTCAAGTTCTACGAGATCGAAATCATTTCTTAAAAAATAAAAACTACCAGTCGACTTCTTGGGGTGTGGACGATCAAGCTCAGATCGACGACTTTACTCAGTGGCTGAACCAAGATAATC
>JAHFAB010000404.1 GCA_023250795.1 Bacteriovoracaceae bacterium | reverse complement strand
CATCTTTTTTAAATGAGGTGGATGAGTGAGGCATTGGGAGGACATGGATGTCCACAGCTCATGGAGGAGCGTGAGGGTCCCAAGGCAGGATGCAGTGCCGACACCTCATCCACCTCATTTAAAAAAGATGTTTTTTAGATTTTAACTTACTTAGAACCACTTAGTTCCACTGCACGGGGACTTGGGTGATGTTTTCTTCCGAGCGTTGGATTTTCACAAACCCATTTTGCCTTCCAAATTGAAACAGATCTTTGGTCACTTTGACGTCTTGGATGCAGTAGTCGATAATTTTTTGAACTTGTCCTGTTTTCCACCACTCTACAGCCTGTATTCCATCGGCAGATTTCCCTGCTCCGAGTGTTCCTCGGGCGACTGATTCTAATTTGAGGTAACGCTGGCGGGTGAGGGCCTCTAAGTCGTACATGAGGTCAAAAGCGTCGATTTTTTTGATATTTAGGCCGTAGGGAACCAAAACGGGAAGATCGAATCCACGGATATTGTAGCCCACCACCAAGCGCTCCTCACAAAGGTCAATGAGTTTTGATAGGTCCTTTTCGAGATAGGACAGGAACTGATCTGATTTGCTGTCGTAGGCACAAGCAACTGAGATCCCCAGTTTATCAACATGATCCCATCCTCCAACTTCTTGAACAAGGCGCTGGGTTTCGATATCTAAGACTAGAAAATGCCTGTGTTTGAGAAATAAACTTGAGGGGACCACGTCTTCCGAGAAGGGCACGCAGTATGCGTGTTTCCAAAAAGATGCGTTGAGTTTGATGCGAGTTCCTGTTTTGGTGGTGGCCACTCAATACTCCTAGGTTATATTCCAATTGCTAAATTGAAAGTTAGCATATATAAAAAATTTTGCTTTTATGCAAAAAGTTGCTGATCATTTCAAAAAAAAATTTTCCGAGCATTTGGAGGATCTCAAGACTTTAGTGCGCATTCCCAGCGTGAGCTTTGTGCCTTTTCCACCCGCGGAGGTAAAGCGGTGCGCTGAGGCAGTTGCGAAGCTTCTCAAGAAAACAGGTTTGGAAAATGTTCAGATTTTAGAAGTTGCTGGGGCGCATCCTTATGTCTATGGGGAGAGTCTCAAGGCGCCAGGTAAGCCCACTTTATTGCTCTATGCGCATCATGACGTCCAGCCTCCTGGGCGAGAAGAACTTTGGCAGACTCCATCATTTGAGCCAGTTCTAAAACCAGGTCCAGGTGGGGATCGACTCTATGGCAGAGGAACTGCGGATGATAAGGCTGGAATTATTGTACACACCGCGGCGGTCTCTTCATATCTTGAGACTCTCGGTAAGCTCCCAGTCAATGTAAAAGTCATTATTGAGGGGGAAGAAGAGATAGGCAGCGGGCATCTTTTGCAGTTTTTAACTCAGTACCGCAAACTTTTGGATGCAGATATTTTGGTTTTGACAGATACAGGCAATCTTGCATCGGGAGTTCCCGCGCTCACCGTTGCGCTTCGCGGGATGGTAGGCATTGGAGTGGAGGTCAGAGCTCTGACCAAGTCTTTGCATTCGGGAATGTGGGGGGGGCCCATTCCTGATCCAGTTTTAGGTCTGACGAAAGCATTATCGCAGCTAGTAGATGCTTCCGGGAGAATTGCTATCCCTGGTGTTTTAGATCAAGTGCGTCCTCTTACATCAGAAGAAGAAGTGGAATTGAAAAAACTTCCCTTTGATGAAACAGAGTTTCGAAAAGAAAGTGGAATGTTATCGCACTCCGAGCTTCTGAAAGAAGGCTCCACCGTGTTTGGCCAACTCTGGAGATTGTCCAGTTTGACAGTCAACGCGATCGAAGCGTCTTCTCGAAAACAAGCGGGGAATATTATTAATGACCTAGCTTGGGCTAAAGTGACCATCCGTCTTGTGCCGGATATGGATCCAAAAAAAGTGATGGGGCAGCTACAAGAATTTATTCGCTCTAAAGTTCCATGGGGACTCCAAGTGAGTTTTACGGAAGAGGCCTGTGCTGGTCCTTGGTCTACAGAGCCGGTTGGCCCAGCTTTTGAAGCGGCAGTCGCCGCGATGAAAAAAGGTTATGGGGTGGCTCCCTACATGATTGGATGCGGGGGGAGTATTCCCTTTGTTGAGCCATTTGCAAAAGCTCTGAAGGGTGCCCCTGCTCTTCTGATCGGGGTCGAAGATCCTCATACTAATGCCCACGGAGAAAACGAGAGTGTCCTCGTGAGTGATTTATACAAATCGTGCCTGAGCCAGATCTACTTGTTTTCGGAGATCGCGGCGAGATTTTGAAGGTGCGGGAGGTTTGTGTGGTGGTTGGGAGAAAGTAAAATACCGGTTTTCCAGGCACACAGTCAGTGAGGGACTGCCTCCTGGGTTCTGTATCAGTCGACACAGGCAAGCAGCAACTGGGCTTGCTGCGGAGTTCACTTTCACCGTTGAAAGCTGCTCCGTGTAGATTTTTCAGCTGGGTTTTTGTTTAGAGTTGACACTCAGCTAACCGCAGTCA
>JAHFAB010000403.1 GCA_023250795.1 Bacteriovoracaceae bacterium | reverse complement strand
CTAGCACATAGAGAGTGCCGCAGAGTCCATTACCCAGCTGAGTGGCTAGATTGATTCTTTGGAACTCTCCGCCAGAAAGTGTTTTTGCAAGCCGATTGAGGGTGAGGTATCCGACACCTACTTCTTCTAAGAAAAAAAGTCTTCGCTCGAGTTGAGAATAAATCTCTGTGATTGTTTTTTTCTCAGAAGCAGAGATTTTGAGATTTTTTAACCAAAGCAAAGCGTCATGAATTGTGAATGTTAGAATTTCTGCAATAGAACGATCTGTGATTTTGACGGCGAGAGCCTCAGGTCTCAGTCTTGCACCTTTACAAGTGGGGCAGAGGTACTGAGTTTGATAACGTCTGATAAAAACGCGGATATGGAGTTTGTATTTCCATCTCTTGAGTTCTTCGAAGCAGGCTATAACACCTGGGAAAAGGGGTTTTTTCGGTTTGAGAGGATCTCCTTCCCAGAGTAGTTTTTTTTCTTGAGGGGTGAGTTCGCAATAGCGTTTCCCTATGGAGATCCCGTGTTTTTCTGCAAAACGAAATAAGTCCGTTTGCCATTCTGAAAAGGAGGGTTTTGAGAAGGGATCTATGGCTCCATTTTTCAGAGTTTTTGTGGGATCTGGGACTACAAGTCCTTCGTCTAGTTCTAAAGTATGGCCAAAACCACTGCACTTAGAGCAGGCCCCCACTGGATTGTTAAAGGAGAAGAGATTGGGCTCTGGGGTTTGATATTCTTTTCCGCACTGGATGCAGGAAAATTTTGAGTCAAAGATTTTATGTTCTTGCGTTTCCAAATCTAAGAATCCTATTTGGCCCTGTCCTACGCCTAGGGCTTGATCTATTGAATCTAAAAGCCTAGATCGAGATTCTGTCTGATTTTTTTCTGTTATTCGGATCCGGTCAATGACGACAAAGAGTTCGTTTTTTTCAAGCGAAGTATTTTTAAAAAAACTGGGTTCCACTTCTTCTAGGTCAATGAGTTTATATTCAGATTTCTTTTTAGCTTTGATCAGCACTCGAGTAAACCCCTGTGCTCTCAAGACTTCGATCAGAGATTCGAGTCGCGGTATTGTTTGACTTGGAGTCAGAGGCGAAAAAATGAGGGCTTTTCTTTCGGGAAGCCATCTCAAGGCCCATTCTAAAAGGGCTTGTGCGTCTTGTTTTTTGACCTCCTGTCCACAGTCTTGACAAATTGTTTTTCCTATTTTTGCAAAGAGCAGTCTGAGATAGTCCACAGCTTCTGTTTGAGTGCCGACCGTACTTCTAGAGTTGACGACGTGGTTTTTTTGCTCCAGAGCTATGGCAGGCGGGATATTTTCCACGAGATCGACGTCCGGCTTAGGCATTTTTTCTAAGAACTGACGGGTGTATGTGGAGAGACTTTCGACGTATCGTCTTTGTCCTTCGGCATAGAGCGTGTCAAAGGCCAGTGAGCTCTTTCCACTGCCTGAAAGCCCTGTGATCACTGTGATTTTCTGAGGTGGAAATTCGACCGTGATGTTTTTGAGATTGTTTTGACGGCAGTTTTCGAGGCGGATAGGGGATTTCATGAGATATTTTGAATAGATATCCTTTGTTTCAGGTTTTGTCGAGGGGTGGGGTGGGAACTTTTCTCCTGCTAGTTCAGCAAACAGAGCTTGCTTTGTTCTGTTTGCTGAACTAGTATTGAGATATGTCACTGGTTGGAAGGCGGAAAGAGCTCAAGCAAATTCAACAGGCCCTTTTATCCGGTCGAGCAGAGCTAGGAATCATTTATGGCCGTCGTCGAGTGGGCAAAAGTGCTCTTTTAAGAAGCTGTCTGAGAAAAGATAAAGATTTTTATTTTGAGGCAATACAGGGACTTCAAAAACATCAACAGATCAATCATTTTTTAGAACAATTTGCTAAACAGACTCACTCCATTCCTTTTAGGGCTCAGAGTTGGAAGGAAGTATTCGAAGCGATTACCCCAACCCTTACCAAAGGGGATCATTTTGTTGTTTTTGATGAATTTCCATGGATGGCTTCGGAACGAGCTGAGTTAGTCGCTATTCTCAAATATTATTGGGATCTTCATTGGAAACAAAATGCGGGACTCAAGTTAGTGCTCTGCGGTTCTATTGCGCAGTTTATGGTAAAACACCTGGTTCATTCTAAGGCACTCCATAACCGTAAAACGTTTGAAATGAAAATTGAGCCTCTTCCTCCCTGTGAAGCGAAAGATTTTTTCAAAGGGAAAAGATCAGAAATGGAAATCGCTCAGTTCTTAATGGTCTTTGGTGGTATCCCTAAATATCTCGAACAACTTGATCCTTCTCGCAGCCTTTCTTTAAACATCGATAAACTTTGTTTTGATAAAAATGGCTTTTTTTACAATGAATTTGACACACTTTTTAAAGAACAATTTCGAAGCACTCGCGTTTATGAAAATATAGTTTCTTTTCTGAGCAGTGGTGCACATTCTAAAGAAGAAGTCGCTCGTTCACTGAAGCTCTCATCGGGCGGTGGATTAACA
>JAHFAB010000044.1:2109-9656 GCA_023250795.1 Bacteriovoracaceae bacterium | reverse complement strand
AGTAGGTGATTCGGTTCAAATTCTCGGGCAATGGAAATCGATCTCTCGGGTAAGTAGTCGGATAAATCCAAAAAATGAGGACACTTATTACCTGAACAGCAAAAAAGGAATAAATATATTTATTAATATTATCCGGATTTTGTACAGTTACATAAACCGCTAAAAAGAAAATATATTCGCTCATATAAATCCAAACTGTATTGGGTAAAAATGGCGTGCGTTGATCAATCCAAGTCATCCCCATCAGACTGGGTTCGAATAGGTGAAACCAATTCGAAGTGAGATAGAGAAAGGCCGTGAGTAAAAACATAGGGATGCCAACAGTCCACTTTGTTTCACGCTTTAGAAATAACGGAAGAGTGATTGATTTCATTGAACCAGCCACCGTTCTAAAAGTTTTTTCACGTCTTCTCCATACCAGTTTCTTTCTCCTGGCTCTATCATAAGAACTTTTCTTTTTCGATCAATAATAACAGAAAGTGGGATGGCATGAACTTCAAAAAGCTCAGCCAGTTCGCCAGATGGATCTTGATAAATCGGAAAGCTAATTCCGTACTCTTGGATTGTTTTTGGCAAGACGCTCTCTGGATTTTCGTCAACATTAATACTAATTACCTCGAAACCTTGTTCGTGGTACTGGTTTCTCAGTTTTACAATCGAAGGCATTTCGACCATACAGGCCTCACACCAAGTAGCCCAAAAATTGATTAGGAATACCTTTTCTTTCATTTCAGAGAAATGGACTTCGCTACCTTTAAACTTTATTAATGTAAAATCAGGAATTTCTCCTCCTGAGCGAACCTCTTCACGTGAAGTACCATTATGATGGGTATGTACTTGATTTTTAATTAGAAATAGCGCGGTTACCACTAGAAACAAAATAACTAAAATTGGAAGAAAAAACTTCCAAGCCGAAAACTTAGGGTTTTCTGTGGGGGTTGTCATATCCCCCTATCATACCTTAGAATAGAAATTATGCGAAAGTTCTTCCAGACTCGCTTAAAACGCCACACACTTGATTTTTTAGTCAACGAAGATGGGCAAGCCATTGTAGAATATATTCTTACTGTTTTCTTAGCAGTAGTTTTTGTCGGGATCCTCGCCTCAGGTTTTCGAGCCTCGATTCTTAAACTTTGGGAACTCATTGCCAAAGAGGTTTCTTCAGCCTGTATTGGATGTCCAGCCGATCCCAAGATAAAACTACGTTGATTTTTTTCTATAAACCAAGAAAAGTTCATTTTTTATGATTCGACATTGCTCTAACTGAAGTCCTAGAATTTTTTCCGGTTCAAAGCCTTTTCCATCCACAAGTGTTGGAGAGGTTCTACCACCCAAAATTTTTGAGGTAAGTGTAACGTGATATTCATCGATTAGATTTAGACTTGAAAATACCCACATCAACTCCCCCCCCCCTTCGACAAGAAGGCGGTTGATTTTTTTCTTTTCTAAATATTTTAAAATTTGTGAAGCGATTTTATTTTTTTTTAAAAAAACTATTTCCGTTGTGTCATTTTCAAACTTCTTTATTTGTTTTGGAGCAATCTTTTGGTTTAAAAATAGGACTCGTTTGGTTTGAGTGCTTTTAAAAAAAGCCCAATGGGGGGATATTCCCTCCAAAGAAGAGCTCACAATGATATTAACGGGTTGTTGTAAAGCTCCATGTACTAAACAGGGTTTTTTATAGGTTCTGAGAGTCGCAGCTCCCATGAGTACTGCATCACATTCTTTTCTCAAAACTTGCATTTGAAGTCGGTCTTGTGAAGATCCTAATAACAGTATCTTACGATTTGAGTGTGCGATCTTTCCATCCAAAGTCATTGCTAAATTTGAAAAGACAAACATACAAAAAAAACCTCCTTGCTTTCTTTTCTTGTACTTTGGGGTCGGAGAATATCTACTTTTTTGAAACTTCCTGCTAATTTTTTTCTAAAACTTTCAAAATCTTCTCCCTGAAAAAGCTTACATACAAAGCTGCCGCCTTTTTTCAAATATTGATTTGTAATGTCCAAAGCGAGTTCACAAAGTTCTAAAGACCGAGCTTGATCTGTAATTCTAATCCCCGTTGTTTTCGGTGCCATATCTGAAAGTATGACATCAAATGGGGGAAGAATTTTCTGGACAGCTTTTTCTAAGTCTAATGTTCTTAGATCAGCGGTCAAAAACAATGCATTGGGCAGAGTGAGTTGAATCGGTTCTAGGTCAATTCCTAATATTCGACCCCCAGGGCCAGTTTTTTTCGAACAGTACTGAGACCATGATCCTGGAGCAGCCCCTAGGTCTAAAACTTTATAGCCAGCTTTTAAAATTTTAAACCTTTGATCAATTTCTTGGAGTTTGAAAACAGAGCGTGCTGCAAAATTTTCAGATTTTGCTTTATGATAATAGTAATCCTTTCGATTGTAAGCCATGCATGACCTCAAAGAAGGCGCGAGAAAAATTTTCGACTTTCTTTAAAAACAAAAGTTGCGATGATTTGAGAGTCTTCTGGCTTCATGTGATGAAACTTAATACCAATTTTGACTCCTGGTGTTCTTGAGTTAATAGGAAATACTTTAAAATATCGAACTTCACCTTCGCACTTGATTTTTTTTTCATTCAAATCAAATTCTAATTTTTTCAAGATCAAACCAGGCTCAAATAATGCTTCCTCTTGGTCGCTCACCAAAAATGATAACCCGCCAGCACTCATATCTAAAACATCTTTACTCATATGACTTTCAGGAAAAATCGGATCTTCAAATTTTATTTTTAGTGAAATTCGATCTGAAATAGGTAGCCTAAAGTAACTTCTTCTTTGAACTTTGAAAATCTTCTCAGGTTTTACAAAATGAATCCCCTCGGGGACAAAACTGGTCAACGTCGATTTGAAAAAAAGATTTGCCCTAACCAAAGACAAATTAAAAAAACACTCTTTGACATTTTCAAAGTTCTTTGGATCTAGGTCGGCCGGTTTCCATACACGAAAAAACCCTTCGTCTGGATTAAACAAATTGAGATATGTTTGAACGGTCTGCTCTTGATTGAGTGTCCAAAGGATCGTGGGGGCAAGAGTTTTGACTCCTTCCGCCAGAAGGCGATTGATTTCCTTGGTGTCTATTATAGGCTCAAACAATCGTGACCTTTCTGAGTAGATCAATGTCTTGTAATACTTTTCCTGAGCCTCGCACTACACAGGTCAATGGGTCCTCAGCGAGAGCGACGGGTAGGCCTGTTTTTTCTTTGATCAGAATATCTAAATTAGCTAAGAGAGCTCCGCCACCTGCTAAAATGATTCCATTATCTACAATATCTGCCGCTAATTCTGGAGGAGTTCTTTCTAGAGCGGTTTTGATAGCGTCTACTACAGCAGAAACAGGCTCTGCCAAAGCATCTCGAATTTCTTCAGAATTGATCTCGATCGTCTTGGGTGCCCCGCTAATCAGATCTCGGCCTTTGACTTCATATGTTTTTTCTTCTTCAAAGGGGTATGCACAACCTATGGAGAGTTTGATTTGCTCTGCGGTTCTTTCACCTATGAGCAACGAATATTTTCTCTTAATGTAATTAACAATTGCATCATCAAATTTGTCACCCGCCACACGGACCGATTTGGAGTAAACAATGCCACCGAGAGAAATCACTGCAACTTCTGTTGTTCCACCGCCGATATCCACAATCATGTTTCCACTGGGTTCTCGTATGGGCAAACCTGCGCCCAGTGCAGCGGCCATGGGCTCTTCGATCAAATAAACCTCGCGTGCCCCAGCAGCTTGAGCAGATTCTTTCACTGCTCTTTTCTCCACTTGAGTAATACCAAATGGGATACAAATAATAATTCTGGGCCGGATAAAAGATCTTTTCTCACTCGCTTTTTGTATAAAATATTTGAGCATTGACTGAGTCACTTCAAAATCAGAAATCACACCGTCTCTTAGAGGGCGAATGGCCTGTATGGATCCGGGGGTTCGGCCCAACATGTCTTTGGCTTCTTTTCCAACGGCAAGAACTCGTGTCTGTCCTCTGGCATTTCTGTGGATTGCCACCACAGAGGGTTCATTGATGATGATTCCCCGGTCTTTTGCAAATACCAAAGTATTTGCCGTTCCTAAATCTATTGCTAAATCATTTGAAAAAAAGTCTAGAAACCTTTTGAACATTTGTTTTTTTCTCTCCGAAGCTTACCACTTATAATGTCGAATGTGTTCACCACGTTCGGCAATTTCACTCATGGATTTGATTCCCATTTCCAAATGTAAATCGGTAAATTTCCTAAATACAGATCGCGCCGATTTTTTTGTTTTTATACCCCCACGCCTTAACGGCAAATCAGACACTAACAATAATGCTCCAATTGGAACTTTACTAGCAAATCCTGCGATAAAAAGAGTGGCAGATTCCATCTCAATTGCCAATGCTCGTTCTTCGTAAAGTTGGGATTTGAACTTTTCATCAAACTCCCAAAATCGATAATCTGTGGTGTGAACTACCCCAGTTCTGTAGTCCATTCCCGATTCAACAATGATTTGAGAAACAAATTTTTGAATTTTAAACGTCGGCAGTGCCGGCACTTGCTTAGGCATAAAATGTTGTGAAGCACCTTCATCACGAATTGCCGCTGTGGGGAGAATAAAATCACCTACTTTTAGAGAACGATGGAGTCCTCCGCACATTCCTAAAAATAAAACCGCTTTTGGATCCGTTGTTGCGAGGAGTTCAATAATGAGAGCCGCTGTTGGAGATCCAATCGAAAAGTCGACAATGGAAACATCTGCTTTCTTACTATGCACTACGGTCATAGCAGAACCTTTGTGGCGGTCGTCTCCGCAGATGTTATAAAACCGCTCCATATAATAGTCAAAGTTGGTCAAAATAATCTGTTTTCTAAAATTGGCAGGAGGGGACCCAGTGTAGCGCTCCAGCATGTCATGGGCTATTTTAAGTTTTTTCCTATTCGAGTAAATCCGATTATTATTCGGAATGATAAAGGGATTATTCTTAAAAGCGCTAAGCATGTCTTTTTTTGAAATGGGTCTCATGGCTTGTTTCAAACTTGGTTTTGAGTTCTTCACATGCACAGCTTACATTTTGGCTTAGGGCGATACAAGAGAATATCTAAAATAATTTACCGCGTCATAACGATGTCTTAGCTTGACTCTCCCATCCAAAATCAGCAAAAATGAGAGGATGATCTCTCGTCGAACCAAAGTGAGGGGGGCGATTTTTATCGCTCTTTTGTTTCTTTTCATCGCTATTGCTAATCGGATTAAGCCATTTTCTCACCAAAGTGTTTCAAAAGACTTGTTAGCACAAGCTTTAGAAGACTCTGGATTTGTGGAAGAATTTCCCAAAGAGATTGACCTTTTATTGGACCAGAAAGTGACCCGAGTTCAGCTCCAATATTCTTTTGATTCTCCTTTGCAAGAATATATGGAGAATCTTTTTCATTCTTATCAGCCTGATTATGGGGCTTTTGTTGCTCTGGACCCAGTTACAGGGCGCATTTTGTCCTTGGTGAGCTATACGCTTAGATCGCCCCATGTGAGCGAGGAGAAAGAAAACCTAGCTCTCAAAGCGAGTTTTCCATCCGCCTCTGTTTTTAAAATAGTGACTGCAGCTGCGGCTATTGCGGAGAAAAACTTTACAGCGAATACGGTGATTCCGTTTAATGGTTCAAACCATACGCTTTTTCGAAGTAATATCCTCAAGACCAATCTCACACGTTGGACCCGGTACATGACTCTGAAAGACGCCTTTGCAAAGTCAGTCAATACTGTATTTGGGAAAATTGGGGTTTATAGTGTAGGAAGTGAAAACTTGAGACATTACGCTGATCGTTTTGGATTTAATCGTAAAATTTCTTCAGATATGCCTTTGCAAGTGGGCAAGGCCCCCATTCCAGAAAACTCTTGGGAACTGGCTGAAACCGCTTCTGGGTTTACTCCAGATAATACGATGAGTCCTCTCCAAGGTGCGTTGATTGCTTCTGCGGTGGTAAACAATGGCGTGATGATGGAACCCTATATTGTTCAATCTGTGATTTCAGCAACTCAGCCCATCTATTTTGCAGAACCTAAAATCGCATCACTTTCAGTGGACAGTACAACGGCCGGAGAAATCCGCTCTCTCATGCGAGAGACTATTCGAAAAGGAACCTCTCAAAGGTCGTTTCGAGGGTTTTTTCGTGGGAATTTTAGTTCTATTGATGTGGGTGGAAAAACAGGTTCACTCACTGGGAAAAACCCCGCCGGCAAGTACGATTGGTTTATTGGGTATGCTGAAAAAGATCACAAACCCATAGCCCTCGCTGTGCTCACAGTACATAAAAAGTTCTGGAAGGTAAAATCTTCTTATCTCGCGCGTCGAGCCATTGAGAGATATTATATAGAAACGCAGTCCCATTAATGTCGACTCATATCTCCATTCTAAAAGAAAAAATTTGCGAAAGTTTGAGTGAACCTTTTCTTTCATTGCCGAAAAATTCAGAACCCTATTGGCTGATTGATTGCACTCTGGGTGGAGGGGGGCACACTGAGGCGCTCCTATCACACCTCCCTCCCCAACATAAAATATTGGGTATAGACCAGGATCTTCAGGCGTTCGAAGAGGCTTCTAAAAAATTCCAAACCGAGATAAAAAATCAACGTCTCAAGTTAGTTCACGCTAAAATCAGTGAACTACCCCCGTTGATAAAGGATCTTCCTATCATTGGTGTTTTGGCAGATTTAGGTTTTTCAAGCGATCAATTGGATGACGCAAACAGGGGCTTTAGTTTTCAAAAAGAGGGTCCGTTAGACATGCGCATGGACACTTCTCGGGGTGAAACGTGTTCTCATTTTCTGAGTCATGTTTCGCTCGAAGAACTCACAAAGATTCTTTTCGAGTACGGAGAGGAGAAATATTCTAGACGCATTGCGCTATCGGTTGTTCGTGCTAGAGATGAAGATAAAACTCCAAAAACGACATCTGAGCTTACGGCTTTGATTGTGAATGCAGTTCCACCCTATGCCAGGCACGGAAGAATTCATCCGGCAACCCGGAGTTTTCAGGCTTTGAGAATTTATTTGAATCAAGAACTCCATGAACTCGATTGTTTACTAAACCATGTTATAATTTCTCTGAAAACCGGAGGGAGGGCTGCGATCATCAGTTTTCATTCGCTAGAAGACCGGAAAGTAAAGTGGGCATTTCGAAACCCTGAACTAGGTTTTCATATATTAACGAAAAAGCCGGTCGAAGCTGAAGAAGAGGAAATCAAAAAAAATCCTCGAGCTCGAAGTGCAAAACTCAGAATTGCTGAGAGAATCGCAGAAAAAATAAAATGATAAAAAACGGGGTTCCAGTTTGGGTTATTCCAGTTCTGATTATGATTTCTATCGGGACGGTTTGGCTCAGACTTTCTATTGTTCGAACCACATATACGATAGACCAGACAGATAAAATGATTAGAAACCTGAAGCAAGAAAAAGAACACCTCAACTTATTAGTTACAGGACTTAGATCACCCAGAAAACTAGAAGCTCTGGCTAAATCTAAATTTGGGTTGACCCAACCTCGCTCGGAACAGGTGA
>JAHFAB010000044.1:0-2098 GCA_023250795.1 Bacteriovoracaceae bacterium | reverse complement strand
GCCGGATGACGCTTCTCATGATTGGGTCTTTTTTTATGGGAGGCTTGGTTTTAGGGCGTGCGGTAGCTATTCAACTCATTCAGGACTCTAGAATTGAGAGTCTTGCGCGGAGACAATTCCAGTCCAAAGTTCTACTCAGACCTCGTCGTGGTTCGATTTTAGACAGAAACTCTGAGCCTTTGGCAGTCAATATTGAAACTCAAAGTTTAGCTGCAAATCCCTCTAAAATAATAAATAAAAAAACACTCGCAAATTTATTGTCAAAAGTGACGGATATTCCGCATTCAAAAATTCTAGAAAAATTAGGCGAGAAAAAAGAATTTGTTTGGATCAAACGCCATTTATCAGATAATGAACTGCTAAAATTAAAAAAATGGAGAATCTTAGACACGGTTGGAAACTTGGTCAGTGGTTTGTGGATCGTGAAAGAGAGTAAGAGAGTCTACCCTCATGCTGAACTTGCGTCACATGTGCTGGGCGATGTGAATGTCGATTCGGAGGGGCTCGAAGGTGTAGAGCTTTGGGCAAATGAACGGCTCCAAGGAAAAGTTGTTTCTGTCAACGCAATCAAAGATGCATTGGGGCGACCGACATTTATTGATGCTGTTGCAGCAAATTTTGTAAAGGATGGGGATCCTGTCTCTTTGACTTTAGATGCTTCTTTGCAGTTTGCTGTCGAAGAAGATTTGAGAAACTCTGTCATCAAAGCAAATGCACGGGGTGGATCTGTCATTGTGATGAATGCAGTGACGGGTGAGATTTTAGCTATGGCGAATGAACCCACTTTTAACCCTAATGATAAATCCGCAGCTAATTCGAAGAGACGAAATCGTTCTTTGACAGATGGTTATGAACCGGGTTCTACGCTCAAAGCTGTTTTACTGGCAAGTGCGCTTTCGCATGGTTGGAAATTGTCTGATCGTGTGTGGGGGGAGAGAGGCTCGTTTCTCCTGCAGGGAAAACTGATTTCGGAAGCTGAAATCCACGAACAGTTTGAGTGGTTAAGTCTTAAACAAGTGATCCAACTCTCCAGTAATATTGGAGCGGCGAAATTGGCTCTTAGAGTAGGTGCAGATTTATATTCTAACACTTTGAGAAATTTTGGATTTGGAATAAAAACAGGGACGGGTTTTCCAGGAGAAATTTCTGGCAGACTTCTTCCAAGAAAATCATGGCAACCTTTGTCACTAGCTACTATTGGATTTGGGCAGGGAATATTGGTTACTCCTATGCAAATGTTGAGAGCTTATGCTGTTTTTGCAAATGGAGGTTGGTTAGTTCAACCTGTTTTATTGAAGACACCCATCAAGGGCTTTAGCCCCGAACCCCCCAGAAAAGTTCTTTCGAAAAAAGTGTGTGACTCTGTAGTCGAATCATTGAGAAGTGTCACAGAAGGAAATGGTACAGGTTTGAACGCAAAGCTAGAAGGATATCAAATTGCTGGAAAAACAGGCACTGCACAAGTTGTAGATTCTGTGACAGGAAAATATTCTCACAGCCATTATATTGCTTCGTTTATTGGGTTTGCCACTGGAGTGGATCAGAAATTTGTCATTTTTACTTCGATAGATGAACCAAAAGGCGTTTATTATGCTTCAGAAACAGCAGCCCCTCTTTTTAAAGAAGTGTTAAACGCAGTGGTGAACCGCTTTAGCATTCCTTCTACTGAAAAAAAAGCACTTGTTGTTGCGCAATCGTCTAAGAATGGGACAGGGCATGCACTTTTACAACCTCTTTTACAAAAAGACGAACTTAGTATTTCTTATGCAAAACCCATTGAAAGTCTAAAGTGGCATGGAACTTCCGCAGACGGAATGTTTCAGTGGCAAATGCCCTCTCTCAAAAAATTGACTTTGAGAGAGGCGCTGCGTGTTTTACAGGGACACCCTTTTCATTTAGAGGCGCATGGGACGGGGATCATTCGCTCACAAATTCCAGAAGCTGGTCAGGTGATCGAAGATGGTGCAACGGTGAGGCTGCAGCTGGCTGGGGAGTGAGCAGTGAGCGCGTGAGCTGTCATCTGTGAGAGTGACAGAGTCGGTACAAGTGAGCCGCAAGCACATCCGCTTTCTGTACCAACTCAGGAGTACCGAAAAGA
>JAHFAB010000402.1 GCA_023250795.1 Bacteriovoracaceae bacterium | reverse complement strand
AAAATCTAACCCTAAGTTCACCACTTTGACTTGTTGTTCTCGAACGGCATGAGTTTCTATCACATTCTGGTAAAGAGTTTGACTCATGACAATCAAAGTATCAACCCTACTGTATAAAACACGATGAAAAAAATCTTTTTTCAAATGATCGCTCATCATGTGTCGAGATGCAAAAAGAGCAATGTCAGGATAATTCCAAACCCAAGGAACGATAGAACCCAGGAGTGTCGTCTGATGAGTGTGAATGAAATTAACCCCTTGTTTCATGTGTCTCTGAAGTTGTTTTCTTAACTTTAGATCAAAGTGATCTCTCGGCCGAAAATCCAAAGGCAGAATTTTCAGTTCTTTTCGATGTGCGAGATTTTCATGGATCGGAGTTCCCTCTAGACAGAGGAGAGAGACTTTTAACCCTAAAGAGCCCAAATCCAAAGCGTCGTGAGCAGCGACTTGCTCAAGCCCTCCCCAAGAATGGGAGAGACAAACTACCAAGAGATGGAGACGATCTTTGAGGTGATCGACTAAGGCTTCAAGATTTGGTTGCAAGTGTCACCTTCATATCTTTCCACACAGTTTCTGGATGGATCCCTTTTAAACACTGTAGCTTTAACTCATCCGGCTGCAAACAATGATTTCGCTCACAGGGCCAACATTCTACTGGATTGACAAAGACCTGAACTTTTCCAGGGCCGAGGGGACAGGTGCGTCTCGGATCTGCAGCTCCACAAATCACGTGCACCGTACAGCCACTGAGTGCAGCTAAGTGGGCTAGCCCAGACTCATTGGTCACCGTAAATTTTGAATGCTGAAATAACTTCCAAAGTGAACTCACCGAACCTCTTGCGGTATAATCTTTCAACTGGGCGTTTGAGCTTTCGCCCTCGCAAAGCCGAGCTGCCAACGGAGATTCCTCAGCTCCACCCACAATAACCCCTGTCCAACCTGTCTCTTTGGAAATTTTTTCTGAAAGGCTTAAATAAGATTCAACTGACCACCTTCTGGACTCTGCATTTGATCCGGGTGCCAAAACCCAATAAGGCTCTGTCAGAGGATCCATTGGTTTGCAATCAGGCCATGCTTTTTCGAAATCAAAAGCAGGGACTTCTTCCCAAAAATTTTCCACATCTCGAGAGGGGCCGGGTAATAAATTTAGATAAGACTGTGCACGATGGATGGAGGGGCTTGGATCCCACTTCAGTCCCTGATTGAGAAAAAGTCCCCGGCCTTCTTTTTTATAGCCTCGTCTGATTTTCGCTCCCGATCGAAACGCTAACCAAGCTGAGGAAAAAGAATTGGGGAGCACATAGGCTAAATCCCAAGGCCTTTGGGCTCGAAGCTCATGAACTGCTTGTGGAAGAACATAGATAGCATCGGTCAAATTTCTAAACTGCAAATCTTTGACATGCTCAGTACAAACAGCAGCGATCTCAGCATCGGGATAAGTTTCCCTCAGGTAATGAAAAAAGGGGAAAGCCAAAATCTGATCCCCAATCCAATTGGGGGAACGAACGAGGATTTTCATTGAGTCTATACATACCTCTTTGTGAGGGCTATTGGGAAGAATTTGTGGGTGAAATTCCGGGCTCAAACTTCCTAAGTACTGCAACAACGGTGCCAATTTTGACCTTAGCTTCTAAGCGAAGAGCGATCCGCCTATCGTCATCTGAGATCCACAAAAAGCTCTCTCCTCGTTTTTGGAGTATCCCCTGATACTTAGTTTCCAACTGAAGCACAATCGAAGGAGTTCTCCCAAATGTAGTCTTCAGCAATTCTCTCCTAACGACGGTCACTTGCGCTTCCCAGTACTTGCCTTCTGAAATGACAGGAAAAGTCACCGAGGTGTCGGGTAACAGAGGCAAGGTTCGTAGGTAATACAAAGCGGACAAACTATCTTGAGCAAACTCAATAACGGGAAAGAAATCTTTGACCTCAGTGTATCCCTTTGTTTTGTGATTCCACCGGTTCCAAAAAAAAGTTTTCTTATTTTCAGAATCATTGAGTTCCAAAGAATCTCGGGTTTGCTTGGATTCATCTAATGTCACGTGAAATCGATGAGAATACAGACCTTCGTAATCCATGAAAGTTTCAATCGTATCGTTGAGTCGATAAAAAAGTCCAAAGACCTTGGAGGATACTGCATTTCCCCAGATATGATAAACCTTTCGATCTTGGATCATCTTATACGGCATGGCTTTGAGCGAGAAAAGTCCCGCTACCATCCCAAAGTAAGTGATTTCGAAAAGATGTTCCTCCCCGATCCAAATGGGGTCCTTGGCAGGCCTGCGATGTGGAGTAACAAAACCAGGGGAGTAGAGAGTCTCTATATTTTGGCTAGCAGCCGTAGGGCTAGGCGTAAAATTTGGCTGGGGGGGGGGAAGGCGCTGGTGAGGGAACCGGAGAGGGAAAGGAATCCGGAGTGAAACGTGGGCTGGGTTTTTTCGGCAGGGCTCGTTTTTTTGCTGTTACCTGTAGGAGGGGCGGAGGGGCAGGTGGTGGTGGAGTG
>JAHFAB010000401.1 GCA_023250795.1 Bacteriovoracaceae bacterium | reverse complement strand
CATGTGAAGCGCTTGGGGGATCGTTTAGAAAACGTCGCGGCGACGGAAGATAGTCACTGGAGAGGGGGAGTGCTTCAGGGACAGGTTCACGACGATAATACTTGGGCCATGGGTGGGTATGCGGGACATGCGGGAGTTTTTGGGAGTGTGAAAGAGGTGATGCAGTTTTCATCTCAAATACTTCAGGGCTTTTTTTCTCCTGAGGTTTCACGAGCCATTTTTACACGTGTAGGAAAGCCTGAAGGGTGTGAGAGAACTTTAGGTTGGGATACGCCTTCGGAGTCTGGCATTTCTGGTGGGTCTGCTGTGGGCCGGTATTTTTCGAAAAATACAGTCGGGCATTTGGGTTTTACAGGAACATCGCTTTGGATGGATTTGGACGCAGGATTGGCTGTGACTTTGTTGTCAAATCGTGTGCACCCGTCAAGAGAGAATATAAAAATTAGGGAGTTTAGGCCGAGGTTTCACGACGCACTGAGGGAGGATTTGGGGTTGATTAAATAAAGATAGTTTACACAAGAAGGATGATGAAAAATGGCAATCAAACGATCCGTATTATCAGTGCGCGGTAAGCGAGCCGAAAAGAACGTAAAGCATATGCCAGACAGTCAGATTGACTTTTCTGATATACCTGAATCGAGCGATGAGGAATTAAAACGAGCGAGACGAGTAGGTCGTCCTTCTAGTGGCAATGTAAAACAATTGATTGCCATTAGAATTGATCCTCGGCTTTTATTGGCGTTACGCAAGCTCGCAAACAAACAAGGGGGGATAAAGTAAAAAAATAAAAATGCTGACTAATTTAGTCACTTTCACCGGTGAAAGTAAGGATTTTTTTTATTTTCTGAAATTAGAAAAAGCCCTGATCCAGATTGCCTCAGGGTATCTGGCGATGCTTAGGTTTCCGCTGATAAGTTTTCTTGCTCTTATGCTTTTTAGTGGGCTTAATGGGAGCCCTGCGTTTTGGCTTGAGTTCTTCTTTTAAAATCTTAATTTTAAAGAGAGCTCTAGCCACCGCAAAACCTAATTCAGCTTAAAGCTTCCCTGTAGATAAATAGGTTGATAGTCGACAACCCACTTCCCTGGATCCTGATAGCAAAAGGGATGTCCATTCGAAACACCACAGTGAGTAGCCCCCTCTTGATAGTGCTCATATTTTTTCACTTCTTTCAAAATAGATACTTTGAGTCGTGAAATACCATCTTTAGATTTCTTGCCTTCGATGGTCACAGTTCTTCCTTCAATTGTCGAAGCGCAAAGACCTGGATCAAAATCAAATTCAGCACTAGTCACTTCTTCAATGTTATTGTCTTTATTCGAATAGGTTAGTTTTGTTAAATTTCCAGCCTTGCTCTTGCAAGACGCGCCTAATAAATCATTGGGTGTATCTAAAATGAGGCGGTTATCGTTCATGGATAGAGTTAAAGTTTGGTTCGTCTGTTCAAAAACTCCAGTGTAATTTCCCAAATATTTGGCTACGAAGGAAGTTAGCTCAGCAGGAACTTTTCCGTCCTTTATGTCTACAGTTTTATCGCAACCTGCTGCGAAAAGCGCCAATACCAATGAAAAAACCCCGATCGTCATTTTATTTTTCATAAAGAATATCCCCTTATGTTTCTGAGTAGCGGTTATAAAAATAAATGTCTAGAAAAAACCCAACACAATGCGTGTAGTCACACGAAATTATTTCCAAACGCCACTGATCGCAGAAGCTTTTGCGTCATCCAGTCCTAAAGTTCCAAGTCCTAAGGCATCTTCAATCGTGCGGAGTAAACTATAATGATCATAACGATTATTTGAGGTCGAGCCGGGGACAATGCTGTCTCCATAGAAAGAGGTGTAGATCTGATTGCCTCCAAACCACCCGCTTTCATCAAAGGTGGTGACAAAAAGCATGTCTTGAATGAAGTGGCGATCCTGCAAAATGGGCCCAAAGAACTTTGAAAACCATTGATCAGCATATTCAACACCTGTATCATGTCCGTCATTGTTGAGATCCGGAATGTAAAGTGAGAAATCAGGAAGTGAACTTCTTTGGATGTCTTGAGTCAGCTCAGCCCCGTTGACAATGTTTGCACATCGAGAAGGATTGTTTTGGATATTTTTATAACTGACGAATGGGTTGTGTTTTCTCACATAGGTATCGGATTGAGCGCCCAAGAAACAGCCGCCGGGATAGCTTTCGGCATAGACTTTCCAAGTTTTCCCCTTGGCTTCGAGTAGATCCCCAATGTGTTTTACGTTGAGATCCACTAAACCATCCCCAGAAACGCCCTGCGTGCTTCCGGAAGTGAGAGCGATGTAGTTTGCTTGCGATGGGTGAGTTTCAGCAAAAAAGCGAGTCATGAGCCCGCCTTCATGAGCTAGTTTTGCAAAGAACGGTTGTTCAAGTGCTTTTTTATAATCGGTGTTTTCAAAAATGACGATCATCACTTTTTTAAATGCGGCGGCCGGAGCTCCCTCCTGTCGTTGATACCCAAAGCTGAAACCAGCTTTAGAAATTA
>JAHFAB010000400.1 GCA_023250795.1 Bacteriovoracaceae bacterium | reverse complement strand
CAGATCTTCAGAAATTAAAAATAATTCATAAATTAGAATCTTTACAAAGAAATGATTTGAGTCAATTTGTTCAGACCAACTCTAACTTACTCACAATAATGGATGAATTGATCGATGGTGGTTTATCTGAAGAACAAACCGCTCAAGCCTGTGAAGTCAGTCTCCAAGCAATGAGATTTATCAGACACCATGTGAGTCAAAAATCTAGAGGTGTGAAATGGGATCGGTTAGTCAATTTTGAAGACAGTTATCTATCTGAAGAAGAAGTCCTTATTACTCTTACTCATCGCGGACAAAGTGAACTGGAAATTGCATCATTTTTAAATGATCATTTTCATACTCAATCAATTGAACCTGGTTACCGAACTGAAAAATCTATCCATGATAAAAAAGAAGAAATGGGGTTGACTACTCCAAGAGGAGTCATAGGAACCTCATTGTACGATCCTCAATATGGTTTTTTAAAAAATCAGCGAGGGGAACTCCAAACACTTCCAGTATTTACATTTTTCTTAGATCACCGAGGCGAAGAAATTTGCTTTTTTGCTGACTACTTAGGAGTGGAAGAAGAAACTTTTATAAAGTTTTTACAACGCAATGGGATTATTCATAAACCAGAAGGACAGAGATGGGCCCTCTCAGACCAAACTGAAAATGATGAAGCTGGTCCATCATCCACTCAACCTCTACAAGTAGCACAAGAAGTGATTAGAAGAGCGTTTTTACAAAGACAATCTATTGATACCGTAATTGATTGGATAAAATGCCATAACAACATCCCTCCTAGAGGGATAGACTTTGCTGCAAGTGGGGGAAGTGATAAAGTAGCTATTCACCTCGATAAACTTATGGGAGTCGGCTCCTACAACATAGGAAGACCAAGCTATCACTATAGAATTTTTTCATCTCCAGAAGAATTTTGGACTGCGCTTTATCTTGAAACTAAAAAAAGAGGATTTCCAATTAATTTATTTGAAATAAAACTTAATTTTTGTTCATCAAAATTTATTGAACTAAGGCGGGAGTGCGCTTTTAGATTGATTATGGATTGGATCATTACTAACCGGGGCAAATTACCAAGTCATTTAGATTTTGGTTGGGATGGAAACAAAATTAGAGCAAGTTATAATATAGTAATGGCTCAAGGACATTATGCAAAAGACAAGATAAATGGAAAATTAGCATTGTTTCAATCTTCTCAAAAATTTTGGATTTGGTTTTATCAAGAATCAAAAAAAAGAAATATTTTTGTTAATTTATTAGGCTTCATCCTAGAAGGAGAGTTAGAGCCAGAGCTAAGAACTATTTTACAAAATACAGTAATTCAGCTTGTTTTGGATTGGATAAAAGAAAATCCAGACAAAAAGCTTAATTATAAAATAATTGAAAAAATAACTCAAAGTGATAATACACGGATATTTGGATTGGTCGCATATAGAAATTCTCCTCTTTCTATTTTTTCTTGTCCAAGTGAGTTTTGGACCAAGTTATACCATGCTCAAAAGAGCGCTAATGTATCATTTAGATTGTTAGCCTTAAGCGATTACTTAGAAGTGAGTGAAGATATTAGAAAAATACTCAAAGCTGAAATTATTGACCTTAGTTTAGATTGGATAAAAGCAAATGATTTTAAAACTCCAACTAAAAAAGATTTTAAAAATAGAGGGCTTACTGTGGGTTACAATCGAGCGTTTGGTGGCTCAGGAAACAGCATCTATGCCTCATTGTTGGAGTACAGATGTGACTTAAAAAAAGCAATAGAAGACATAAAAGATACAAGCCCAGAGTGGAAAGAGGGGAAGGAGAAAGCACTTCAGCATTTGAAAAGATTAGAGGCTTTTACTAATACACAAAGCAATCAAGAGCCCGAAGCCCCCCCTACTTCGCCTGACGAAGTAGATCCCAACTGACAGCCCCACGAAATCACTCCCCCAGGGCAGCCAAAATCGCCTGCACATCTTCGCGGGACTGATTGCTCGTTGCCAGCTTCCGCTCCAAACGAAGTTTAGCCACGAGCGAGGCAATCAGATCTCCGGCGTCGAGCCTCCCCTTATAAGTGACTAAGGAACCCGCCGCTGCGGCTCTCTCACTCTGAGTGAACTTGAGCTGATCACCCACCGTATCTCCTAAAATCCCCAAAATGCTGGTCTCGTAATCTTTTCGAACGACACCTAACTGACCAAAGAAGAAAGGCACGCTCGCGTGTCTCACCAGTGACAGCAAAACAGCCGTGCGCAGTCTAGGCAACCCAGAGGATGTGTTCTCCGCAAAGCGCTTTGCCACTCTAACCACTCTTCCCGACAAAAGTTCGCTCTCGTTTTTCTGATCTTCGGCTGAAAGTGACTGGACATAGGGAGTTTTTAAAATCGCTGCTGCAGCCAATTTCCCAACATCTCCAAGCGCAGAGTTGACAGCCTCAGGCAATTCGAACAGACTCAGTGCTTTCATCACCCCAGAAAAAGCCCTCTCTCGCATTTCTTGTTCCGAATAATCTGCAGGCAAAACTTCGTCTT
>JAHFAB010000399.1 GCA_023250795.1 Bacteriovoracaceae bacterium | reverse complement strand
CTTATCTGAAACGTGGGTAAAGGGTTGCTGGGCGTAGTTCCACAAAAAACCCCCTTTTCTAAAAAGTAGACATAGAATCTCGTGAGCACACATCCATGTGACTCTTGGTCGACCTCCAGGCGACACGCTTTTAACGGATTCTATGTCTACTTTTTAGAAAAGGGGGTTTTTTGTGGAACTACGCCTCTTACCAAGTAAAAAGAAAATTTCCTGTAACGGTGTAAAAGCTCCCTTTGAGATCTGGGATCCCTGGGGATTTGGTAAAATCAGTGCTCGCATTATCTGCATAAACGGCGCTAAAAAATTTTCCTTCTATTGCAAAAAATATTTTCTTTGGTTTGATTGGAAATTCAAGCCCTGCACCAATATCTAAACCCAAAGTGTTATCAGAAGAAGCTATACCCAGGAGTCTTGAGTTTTCAGTTTTATAAGCGATCCCCCCACCCATGGAAATATAGGGATTGGCAAAGGTCAGTGCAGCAGAAAGGTTTTTGGTATCAAAGTAATATTTGATCGCAAATCCAATAAAGCTAACGTTCACATCTACGTGATCATTAGAACCGGCTCTAGAGAATTCATAAAAGTGGGGAACGTAAAAATAACCAAAATCAAAAGCTAGATTGAAATCAAACCAATAATGCATTCGGAGGTCAATCATAGGAAACCCACCTTGCCAGAGAAGGCCCCTATTGCCTGTCACACCTTCGAACCCAGAGCCAAGGCTCAAGCCAAAAAAACGACCGTGCTGAAAAAATCGGGTATCTTCATTTTCTTCAGCCTCTTCATTAAAATCTCCATACTCTGTAAAAGGTGTAGTCGAGAAATCTTCTTCTTCAGGAATGAGTGTCTTAGAGTTTTTCGAGCTGCCATATGTGTCTTCTGCATAAAGTTTGACCGGGAGGTAAAGAAGCAGAGAGACTGAAAAAATGAAAAAAAATCTAGAAATAAAAGTGGATGCCGGCATTGAGAAAGCTCACTCCAAGTGTTTTGAGAGCAAAACTGCCGCTGAGGTTATCGAAAGTTCCTCCTGTTTCCATAGAAAAACCTAGGCTTTCCAAACCTGGAATAAAGGCTTCCACCCCAAACCCGCCTAAAAACTCGAGTCCTGACTTGCTGCCTCCGCTGACCAGTCCACCCCCGAGTGTGCAATAAAAATTGAGATTTGTTTCGTAGAATAGATTTTTGAAAAATTTGACCGCCGCGACCGTATTTCCAGGAGAGGTGGTGGCCGTCCCAAAAATGAGCTCAGTGCCGATTTCTCGGGAAAAGCCGTATTTAATACTAATGCCAGGAACCCCGTTAACGGCTGTGAAATTGGCAAATTCAGAGTTATAACCAAGTCCTAATCTTCCTTGGAGGTCTCGTGCATGTCCAGAAACACATGGAACGAGGAGGGGAATTGATGCAACATATAAAACCAGTTTTTTGATGATCTTCATTCTTCTTTTAGGGTAACCGGCGCCTTTCTTTTTGACAACCCCCCAAGAGTCCACTAAAAACAATCTATGTCACTCAATCAAACTCCGTCCCGTGTCAGTGTAGAGATCGATCGAAAATCCTTGAAACGACAAGATGAATTTGTCACCACCACTCGCTCGTTGCTTCAAGACGTTGCTTCACAGTGGAGGGTAGTGGTGTTGGCTGGTATTTTCTTATTGGCTATCGGAGTCGGCTTGACCCTTTGGTCAAATCAGAGAGAAGCAAGGGATGAAAAAGCTCGCACTGCGTTATATCAGGCTAGAACCTCTTTGGGGAAAGAGCTAAAAGTGGCCATCCCTGAAAAAGACGCTTCTCATAAGAAACTCAATGTCGATCAACAGTTGGGTGGGAGCGTAAAAAAACTCAAGGCCATCCAAGAGGCTTACCCTGGAACAAGGGCTAGCTATGAAGCTTCTCTTAGTTTAGGAGACTTGTATTTCAATCACGGTGAGTTTGCAAAAGCAACTCCTTGGTACGAAACCTCTATCAAAGGTGCTTCGGGAAACTTCGAAAAAGCACTCTCTTATCTGTCTTTAGGATACAGTTACGAAAACCAATCTCTGTTTAAAGAAGCCATTGAAAACTTTGAAAAAGCACTCGGTTTAGGGGAAGAGGCCCTAAAAGGGGATCTTCTGATGGCGGTTAGCAGAACTTACGAAGGATTAGGAGATATTGGAAAGGCTCTTGCAACTTATGAAAAGGTTCTTGCTCAACTTCCGAATACTGAGTTTTCTAAGTCGGCAGAAATATTTAAGGCGAAGTTGAGGCAGAATTGAAATGAAAAATCTGAAATTTATTTTTTTACATATTTTCACTGTGTGCATTTTCTTACAGGGATGTGCTGGAAAAAATATCCATCCCAACCTAAAACCTGACACTCAAGTTTTAGTCAGGCTATGGACATTGCAAACTCATACTGTTTTTGAAGCAGGGGATCGCGGAACTGAATTTTCGAATCCAATCAAAGATGACCACGCTCTGGTATTTGGAAGTCAAAGTATGGGATTGGTTTCGATGTACCCCGGCCTCGTTCAAACA
>JAHFAB010000043.1 GCA_023250795.1 Bacteriovoracaceae bacterium | reverse complement strand
AAAACCTTGGCTTGTAGTTAGTCCTCTATATTAAATAAAAATAGTCAAGCTTGTAGTGTACCAGAAAAATTATAACTATCTGAAATTATTGAACTCACGCCGTTGAACTGCGGAAGTCGGGTGTTTCAACTAAACAAAATAAAATCAGAAAGGGCTTAATATGGAAAACATCTCACTCAAACACTATACAAATGCAGAGCTTTTGGCAGAGGTCCAGATTTTGGTTTCACAAGAAAGAACTCTGAGTCTGAAAGTTATTTCTTTTTTGAGAGAGATTCGGTTCAGAAGTCTTCACTTAGAGATGGGATATTCTTCTTTGTTTACGTTTTGCATTGCAGAACTGAAATACTCAGAGGCCGCAGCTTATTATCGCATAAACACTCTAGACATTGTAGATGAACTGCCTGAAATCAAACAGGCAATAGAATCGGGTGAGCTGAGTATGACTACGTTGAGTATGGTTCAAAGTGCGTGCAAGGCTAAAAAGAGAAAAACGAAGATCAAAGTCAGTGCGGAAGATAAAAAGAGTCTACTTGAAAAGGTAAAAGGAAAATCAAAGAAACAGACCGAAGCGATCCTCCATCAGCATTTTCCAGAATTACAAACGGTTGCAAAACCTGAGACTGAGAAAAAATTATCTGATGATTTGATCGGTATTTTTTTCAACGCTGATCCAGAGTTGATGAAAAAATTTAAGGAGATAAAAGATCTGACAGCGCATCAGAATCCAAGCCCGAGCTATCAGGAACTCTTTCATATGATGTCTGATTTTATGTTGGACCGAATTGATCCTGTGAGAAAAGCTAAGAGAGCTCTAAGAAAAGATAAAATCCAACACAAAGGAGAAAGCCAACTTCAGCCATGTGAAGTTGAAAGCACAGTTGAAAATACTGCCGAAATTCCACCTCCAACCCCCAGTCGTCATTGCTCTGCAAAAACAGAGCGGGTGATTTGGACTCGGGCACAAAGCCGTTGCGAACACGTGGATAATAAGACAGGGCATCGGTGTAGCGAGACGAGAAGGCTTCAGCTGGACCATATGATCCCGTACGCTGTGAGTTACGACAGTTCAGAACATAATATGCAGCTACTTTGTACTCAGCATAATCTATATAGAGCAAAGCAGGGTTTGGGGCTGCATTTATGGAGCAGAGGATGGGAAAGGGATCAGGTTAATTACAGCGTTAAAAAAGCGTAGGAGGAAGCTACGCGATGACCTCATGGACGAGTACCCATAAATATCGATTTACACGCCCCTCCTCCCTTGGTATTCGTCTGAGCATGCGATTAGTCACTTATTTGGATGCAAAAGGTCTAGAAAAACCAGCTCTCCACGTCGGCCCACTCGGGAAGGGTTCGCTCATTGAGATCCCTCCTGCGTCAGTCTTGGATTTGATCACTTCTCAAAATGAGTACCTACCCACAGTTAGGAAAATCCTCTCTTCATACAAGGAAGGAAAGCTTCCCTCTTCTCAGATCGTTGACGAAACCAGCGTGAAACTCCTCTCCCCTCTTCCCCACCCTCTCTCGATGCGCGATGGTTATGCCTTCAGACAACACGTCGAAGCAGCCCGCAGAAACCGGGGTGCCCCCATGATCCCTGAGTTTGACCATTTCCCCGTTTTTTATTTTACAAACCACCTGGCCATCACAGGCCCTGGAGAGGTTTCTGTTCACACACAAGCTTTAGATCACTTAGATTTTGAACTCGAAGTGGCGATTGTAATGGGAAAGCCAGGAAAAAACATCCCGGCAGAAAAAGCTGACGAATACATATTTGGCTATCTCATCATGAATGACTGGTCCGCGAGAGTGCTTCAGATGGAAGAGATGAAACTGAATTTGGGACCGGCCAAGGGAAAAGATTTTGCTACCTCTCTAGGACCGTATCTGGTCACAAGGGACGAGCTCCTCCCTTATGCCATCACAAGTCCGAAGGGGGAACGCCACCCTTTTAAAATGAAAGCATTCGTCAACGGTAAACAGTACTCCGAAGGAAATCTCAAGGACATGACATGGACCTTTGCGCAGATCATCGAGCGGGCTAGCCGTGGGGTTACACTTCACCCAGGTGAAGTGATTGGCTCTGGAACAGTGGGCACGGGGTGTTTCTTAGAGCTCAATGGTTCAAAAATCACGGATAATCTTTGGCTGAAACCAGGAGACGAGGTCATTCTAGAAGTCGAACACTTGGGCCGTCTGGAAAATAAAATAGTTTCTGAGAAATAAATGCCGAAATTCAAACTCTATCATTATTGGCGTTCCTCGACGAGTTGGAGAGTCCGTTGGGCTTTTGCGATCAAAAACATCAGCTGTGAGTTTGTAGCCATCAACTTATTAAGTGACGAAAATCTCAGCCCCGAACACCTCAAGCGAAATCCCATGGGTTATGTTCCTGTACTGGAGTTTACAGAGGAGCCTAAGCGTTATCTAGCTGAATCTTTAGCCATCATCGAGTGGCTGGAAGAAACATTTCCAAACCCGAAGCTCTTGCCAGGCGACACTTTCCAAAGAGCAAAAATCAGACAGCTCGCAGAAACAGTGAATGCAAATATCCACCCTGTCCAAAACCTAACAGTGAGAGAATACTACTCTCCCGATCCTGAAAAACAAAAAATCTGGGCACAGTACTGGATCACCAACGGACTTAAGGCCTACGAAACTCTTGTTCAAGAAACAGCTGGGAAGTTTTCTGTGGGAAATACACTCACCCTTGCGGATCTCTGCCTCATCCCTCAGTGTTATAACGCACTTCGAAATGCAGTCCCATTGGAGCAGTTCCCCACCGTACATCGGATCTATCTGGAGGCTATGAGCACGGAAAGTTGCCTCAGTGCATGCCCAGATCAACATGCGCCTCCGAGGCTGAAGTAGGGGTTGGATTCAACTGTCAATCATGTTATTGAGACAGGAAAGTAAGCATTTGCAAGAATTGTAGCTAAAACTGAGGAGATAGAATTGAAATGGAACTTACAAAAAAAGAGCTTTTATCGGTCGAAGTCAAGCATTTTGATATCAAAAAATACGATGTAGTTGGACTTGTCGAAGCCATGGGGGCAACGGCTTTTCAGGGGCGAAATCTAGGACGAGCAGCGGAAATTTATAATCAAATGCTCAAAGACGAGAACTGTTCCGTTATTTTATGTCTTGCAGGATCTTTATTTAGCGCAGGTTTAAAAAATGTGATCTTAGACCTCGTCAATCACAACATGGTAGACGCCATCGTTTCGACTGGAGCTATTATTGTAGACCAAGATTTTTTCGAAGGCTTGGGGTTCAAACATTACCGAGGATCACCCACCTTGGATGATAATTCTCTCAGAGACATGGCGATTGATCGAATTTACGATACTTTGATTGACGAAGATAACCTCAGAGTTTGCGACAATACGATTGCCAAAATTGTAAATGAACTCGAACCGCGCCCCTACAGTTCTCGAGAGATTATTCGTGAAATGGGAGCTTACTTGCAAAAAAATGGAAAAAATAAAGAATCTGTCGTACTAGCGGCCTATGAAAAAAATATCCCTATTTTCGTACCCGCTTTTAGTGACTGCAGCGCTGGATTTGGACTTATATTACACCAGACAAGCCACCCCAAAAAGCATGTCTCTCTCGACTCTGCAAAAGATTTTCTCGAACTCACTCAAGTAAAACTGGCCGCGAAAGAAACTGGGCTTCTCATGATCGGTGGAGGAGTTCCGAAAAACTTTGCACAAGATACTGTAGTCGCTGCTGAACTTTTAGGAAAACCGGCTCCGATGCATAAATATGCCATCCAAATCACTGTTGCAGACGAACGCGATGGGGCGCTCTCTGGATCGACACTGCGTGAAGCCTCATCTTGGGGAAAGGTCTCGACCAGTTACGAGCAAATGGTTTATGCCGAAGCCACTATTGCTCTGCCATTACTGGCTGGATACGCCTATGGCAAAGGTTCTTGGAAATCACGCAAGCCTAAAGAGATGAGTAAGATTTTTAGCTAGATGCTTCTCTTTATCCTGCTCTTATCCCACTTTGGTCAAACCATCTCGGCCGACTGTTTTGATTTTAAAACCAAAATCACGCAGCCCCTTATGGAACCCATTGCCCTGCCCATCACTGCTAGAGAAAATGCAAAATTTGGAACGGACTCTGTTCACGGAAGTTGGGGGACTGTCAGAGGCATAGTACAAAAACCCATCCATGCGATTTTTAAAAAACTCCTCGACCCTTTCACCGTAAGAAATAGAAAAATCACAGAACTGCAGTTCACCACAGAAAAAACAAAAAACCAGCTCGCGCTTGAGCATATCAAAATCACAGTCCGCCCTGTTCTCTTTCTCTCTGCCTCTTGGGAAGAGGACTGGGGTTTTACATTGGACAAGGGGTCTGAGACTAAGCCTGAAAAAATCATCATCTCCTATCAAAAGACTGCTGGCACACCTTTATTGGAACACCTCTGTGGAAACATGATTCTCATGTCTGAAACCAATCTATCGACCGACGTCTATCTTTACGAAGAAGTAAAATCTAAATATCGAAATACTGAAGACACACTCAAAGGCTTGCTAGGAACTCTCAAGATCCTACGTGAAGAACTATTTTGAATACCACTGACCGTCCCCATGCAGTTCAAAATCCTCTGCGTACTGAGCAAAAAGAGAACCCTGATCTTCTCCACAGAGACCAGCGATCGTATAGATATAGGTACGGTGCTCTTTGTAATGTTCTGGTGTTAAACCCAGTTTAGAGATCAAGTTTCCATAATATTCGGGGAAACTCCCTCTATTAATATAGTAATGAGTCAAAGCGTAGTTGACTTTTCCCCCAGCATTATAGCGTGCCGCTAAGTAGCGCGCGTTTTCGTAGGAATCAGGTCCTTTGTAAACATAATCAAAATGGATTTTTTCTTTTTTATCTTTACTCAAAATAGGAACAGATGGGTGATTCCAAAAATCGGTGAGGTATTTTGCCAAACCATAAATAGCCGCTCGCGGGCTCCAAACAGAATAACCATTTGGATATTTTTTCATCCCATTTTCTGTAAAATCTGGCTTTGGATTATTCTTCTCTTCGTAAACCTCAATTTCTTTAGGATGTGATGCATACCAATTGAGACCGACCTCTTTCGCTGTCGATGGCATGAACTGTGCCATCCCTTTTCCGCAATGCCCATCCACTCGACACTCTTTTTCATGCAGATTTTCACTAAACGGTTTCAAATCTGATTCTGCATGAAGAATGGCCAAAATAAGCGCAGGGTGGAGACCAAACTCATTGGCGGCTTCTAAAACCCATTGTTGGATATTGGCTCGCCTAGGATCATCCAGTGCAATTTTTTCTTTTCTTACGCCATTATTAGGAGGGTCACAGTCTTTGTTTTTTCCTTTGTTTTTTGTACTCTTTTTTAAATTTTGTACCCGCTTAATTTCTTCAGACACACAATCTGGGGCGATCCCGGCCCTCTTCACCACTGGACCCAACTGCCCTGCTTCTACTACCACTTTGCGCATCAGTGCGTCGTCAGGCTCGCCCTCTACTTCGCCTAACGAAGTAGAGGGCGAGCCTGACGAAGTAGAGATATCCCTTAAAGGGGGATTTTTCTGAGCATCAGGCTTTTTTTTAGATTTCGGCTCCTGCTTTGACTTGATTTTTTTTATTCCTAGTTGATTTCGATTGGTATAGATCCAAGCCTTTTGCCCAGTAAAATTGCCAGTAGTAAAATGAAGAACCACACCCACGCGTCCTGTTTTAAAAAGCTTGATCTGTATTACGCTGGCTCGTGTTCCCTTGGGTATCTTGCCAAAAGGAAGATCATCTTTATGCAACTCAGTGTTCTGTTTCGCTTCTTTATCTTGTGTAAACTCAATCTCATCCCCAACTTTAACCTGAAGCCCATTTGCAAATGCGCTCAGACTGAAAAACAGCCCTAAAAACACCCAGAGTTGTAATAATTTTAACCGTGAGAGAACCATCCTCTTAATACTGATGTAAACCGATGCCCATATCTATAGAAATATCTTGTTTAACAACTTCTTCAAACACAACGCATAACGCATGGCACTATATTTATGTAAGAAATTCTATATCAGCAAAAAGACAACGAAATTCCTTCCAATCACCTAAACCAAGGTTGATCCAACCAAAGTTCATTAGAAATTCTCTCCTGTCCATTTTGATTCGGATGAAAGCAATCTGCGGCCAATTCCTCAGGATGGATGTCCGCCTCATAAAACCGATGGCTCAAATGTAGATCCAACTGGGGATATTCGGCACTCATTTCTTGAACTACTTTTTCTATCAAAAGATTTTTTTCTATGACAACTTGGAGATGTTTTTCATACTCTTCTTGGCTATGCCACACGGTAATAGAGTTACAATATTTCATAATTTCGTTACGCATCTGTTCGCAGGTCAAAAAACCCAGCGTACGAGTTTCCATCACATCCTTTCGCCCCAGTTCTGGGATTTTGGGGATCACAGAAACCAAGACTTTTATCCGTTCTTCTTGATATATTTGTGCAAGCACTCCGAAAGCTGACTTTAACTGCTCTGCCATCTTTTCGTTGGGAGTTCCCACTGGAGAATCCTCTGCACATGCATCGTTTGCCCCAATCATAAAAGTTACATACTTGAGGGATAAATACTTCTGTGTCCTCACCTCCTCTGAGATTTGTTCTGCCTGACGCTTCAGGTGCTTAGCTTTATCTCCAGGGAACGAAACGTTTGCCACTGAAAGCAACTCTCCCCTCATCTCCATCCAGTCTTTCAAATATAAGTAGTGTGAATGTATTTTCTCACCTGAACTCCATGAAAAGTTTTTTTTATTGGTCACCAAAAACTCTGCCTGTACAGGCTTATTCTCCAAACTTCCTCTAAAAAGGCCTTGTATCCCAGGAATATCCACACTCGTATCTGCAAATGTGGCAGCAGAGAGCGAGTCCCCCATGACACCCATCAGATAAGTTTTTTGCTTTTTCCCAAAGGCCCAAGCATGTGTAGAAAATAAAAACAATAAAACGATCCAAGCCCCACGCCAAATGAGCATAAAAACCTCTCAGGCGCGCCTGTCTTAAGCATGAGCTTATCGGAAAATGGCAGAGGAAAATTCAGGATCTTAATAATTGATATCAGTTTAAAAGTGCCGGCCCCTGGCGATCGACCCATAAATTCAATTTAGATTTAAGCCTGAGTCCCCTGCTTTAAATGAATTTTTGTTTCGCTAAAAGGGCTCGACAGGATGTCGAGACCAAGACACACGGACGTGTACTGCGAAACAAAATGTCATTTAAAACAGGGGGACTCAGCCCTAAAATCTAAATCGAATAGTGAAGCGTCATTCCAACTCCCACAAACGGACCACTGAGATCCATCTTCAGTGTGTCGCCAGAGGAAGTCTTCACAGGTTCACCTGAAACAGCCTTGATAGTGGCCGAATCTGCTTTGTATTTCAGGTCTCCTGAATTCCAATACTGATATCCACCTTCAGCGTTTAAGCTAAAGAGTGAGTTTATTTGGTAAGTCACACCCAGAGATCCTTTGACTGCTAAGCGCTGACTGCCTATCTGAAGATCGTATTTTGCAACTCCATTGTCCAATTGATCCTTGGCAGAAAAGCTCCCTACACCTACTGAGGGACTCACGAAAAACTTAAAACTATCCACTTTTGCAAACGTATAATGAGCCTGCAATCCATAAACAACAGTTGATAGCCCAGCAGTTCGAGTCACAGAAGCTCCAGTGGGGGTGAACTGACCGCTAAACTTCTTTGAGCTCACTGGTGGCACAGATAAAAATGCGCCTAAATCCAGGTTTTCTGAAAGCGTGTAGCCTAAAAATGCATCCGCTTGGAGCGTATTACTCACTGCGGGCACATCAGTTCCAGACACTTTGAAACCACCACTCGCCACTGTATTCATCACCGTAGTCGAATCATTCAGTGCCTTTGGATTGACGATCCCCATTTGAGGTGTCAAAGAAAAAACCAATCCACTCGTAGACGACTTTGCAGCTGGAACCGCATCCCCTGTACTTTCTGCAGCACCTTTCGTCTCAGCATGAGCGACGCCCACGCTTAAAACCAAAAAACAAACCAAACTCAGATTTTTTAAATTGAACATTTTAGATCTCCTTTTGTGGAGTACCTTAAACCGGAAAAGGGAGAAGCGATAGCATTATTTGCGCACCGCTTTTCCCGAAACACCCCCAGAAACACTGCCAGAAACATTGACTAAAACAGTCTGCAATCCCTGCACATGTCCTCGAATCGACATTCCTTCTTCCAAGGGCACAGCTAATGTGGCCGCTCCAGCCAGGACAATGCTGCCTGCTTTCAAGCTCTTGCCTTCAGCGCAAAGAATTTCAGAGAGTGCAATCAGTGAGTTCAGCGGATGCCCAGAAATCGCGTTCGAACGAGCCGATTCTACGACTTTTCCGTTCACTTCCATTTCAATAAGAAGATCACCTAAGTTCAAATTTTTATAATCCGTCTTCACGACGCCCAAAACAAAATGGGATGAAGAAGAGTTATCGGCCACCACGTCGGGTAGAGAAAAATACTTAAAACCCGTATAACGAGAATCCAAAATCTCCAAAGCCGCACAGACACCAGCACAAGCCTCAAGCGCTTCTTCGAAAGTTAACTTTCCTTGGATATCTTTTTTTAATACAAAGGCAATCTCGGGTTCAATTTTGGGATGGATTGTTCCATTCAACGAAAACACTCCGCCGTCCTCAATCTGTGTCGAATCCAGAAGCACACCATAGACGGGTGAATCTAACCCCATCTGCTTTCTCTTGGCTTCGGAAGTCAAACCCATTTTCATTCCGACCCTTTTTTCCCCCCTTGCGGTCCGCATTTCTATCCCGTGGGCCTGGATCTCGTAAGCTTCAGTTAAGCTAAGATCTGGAAAATCGACTTTCAATGGAGGGATTTCCCTAGCCTCTCTGCGCGCATGGTCAAGCTTGACAGCAAGTTCTTTTGTGTTCAACATAGAGCTCCACTTATGCCACAACCCGAAAAAATTTACGACATTTCCCCTCTCATCTCCGAAGATACCGCCGTTTACCCGGGCGACGTGGCCTACCAGAGAAAAATCCAATGTGACCTAAAAAAAGGAGATCCCTTCACTCTCTCCTCCATCCAAACCACTTTGCACATCGGTGCCCATACGGACGCGCCCAATCACTACTCTCAAAATGGTGAAGGGATGCACGCTCGTGGTCTGCATCATTATATGGGAGCCTGCCAGGTCATCTCTGTGAAGCTGGAACGGGGCAAGCGCATTTTTCCAAAAGATTTTTCATCTCCTATTTCGGCGGAGCGGGTCTTATTCAAAACCCTTTCCTTCCCTGACCTTCATCATTGGAATTCTGATTACAACTCCCTTTCCCCAGAACTCATTGATTTTTTAGCTGAAAAAGGAGTGGTTCTGGTGGGGATAGACACGCCTTCTGTAGATCCAGACGATTCAAAAAAACTAGAATCCCATCAAGCCATCTATCGTAAAAACTTAGCGATCTTGGAGGGGATCACGCTCAAAGAAGTTCCAGATGGACTTTACACTTTGATTGCATTACCTCTGAAATTGAAGGACGCAGACGCCTCGCCGGTGAGAGCGGTTCTCATGGAGAGGTCCCATAATGGATTTTAAGACGAATTCTCAGATCGATGTTTATGAACCTGCTACAGGGAAAGTCTACGCCCAAGTCCCAGACTCTACACGTAAAGACTTAGATGCTGCTGTTCAAGCGGCTGGAAAAGCATTTCCTCTCTGGTCAGAAACATCCACACAAGAACGCGCACAGCACTTAAGAC
>JAHFAB010000398.1 GCA_023250795.1 Bacteriovoracaceae bacterium | reverse complement strand
TCACATGAAATCTTCCTAAGTCAGAGACAGAATGGCTGGGTATCGCCTGATACCTTGGCCAACCTATATAATGTTGTAAAAGCCCAAACATAGAAAGCAGAGTAAAAGCTAAAATCCAAGTCCTTAAAACCTTTATCCTTTGAGCGACCGTTATTTTTCCGAGTGCTGCACTTATAAAAAGAGGCAAATATAGATACCAGGCCTTTGCCATGTCTTTTAAGAAATGAACTTCAGAAAACCGCCCCCCGTAACTGAGTGGAAAGATCTCAGAGCAAATCAAACTGAGAGCACACGCAAAAGTAAGAAAAACGGAGAGTCGGAAATAAAATTCCGGTCCGGGTTGTAATAACTGTGAGCGCAAAAGCCTGATACACGAAACAGGCCCCCCCAGTTCGATCAAAAAAAACAAAAAAAACACCCCTTCACCAATGCTCATGAGAGACATGGATAAAAGTGTAGTCACTGCATAAAAAGACAAACCCCAAAATGCCCATGGTTGGTTTTTTAGGGATAAAGATTTCATGAAAACTTTCCTTCTATAATCCCAAGTCTAGAAAGTGCGAAATCATAAGAAACAGGATCCTTTGCATTAAACTCCTTAAGAGCCTCAGTGACTTCCAAAGCAGCTTGCCAATTGAGAGTTTTTCGTTTTGTTAAACCAAAATGTTGGCTGATTCTTCCCGTATGAGTGTCTAGTGGTATAACCAATTGATCTGTTCTCACGTAGTGCTCTTTGGGAAAAGTTAAACGCAAGGGGCTATTCTCCGTCCACAGCCCCAGATCTAATTCGTCTTTTCTAATCATCCACCTCAAAAGCATGCACCAGCGTTTGCAACAACTCCCATCTTGGGGGGAAGTGAGAAGATATGAAAATGAAGTTTGCATACCATTTCCACTTTTTCCGACCCAACTCTTCCAATCAGCAATCAAGAGGCTTAAGGAGTTTTCGATGGTAGTATCCCGTGGTTCTACCTTGGACAAAAAATGAGCACCGAGAGAGCCATACTTTGTCCAACTCATCTCAAGAAGTTTAAAAAGAAGAACAAGATCTTTTCCTGTGTTAAAACGGTGGACAAACCCCTCAAACATGACCTCTGCTTTCTTTTTTCCCGAAGTCTTTTGTAGAGATTTTACAAAGTTTTTAGGGTTGGAATAATGCTGCGACACCCTAAAAAGCACAGTTTCAATGGAATTTCTAATCTGCTTTACATTTCCATACGCCAAGAGCGCTGAAACTAATGCAACTGCTTCTTGATCCCATGGGTCTGAAAAACGATGCACAAATTCGAGAGGATCTGATGAAAGGTATTTCTTTTCATGATATTGACTCTGGAGCTTCTTGAGAAAATGTGTTTTAAGCACCTGATAGATATAATGGAGAGGAAATGTCCAGTCACGCAATAAATAGGGTATGGGTTTCTCTCTTATTGATTCAAACTCAAGCAGTTGCTGCTCCCTTTTCACAGCCCCCCTCGATACCGAGTACCCCCCCTTCTTTAGTGCGGATCCCACCGAAAAAGAAAGTTTTTAGCTGTCAGAGACAGTATGTTTATCAGGGGAAACTTCTGGAATGTGACTCTAATCTCAACTTAGATGGAGAAAACTTAAGGCCTATTTTGACTGAAGTTCCAGAAGCTCTCTCTGAACTAAACCTCTATCAAAAAAACAGGAGAAGCACTCATAAACTGGCCTATATCAGCACGGTTGGGTTGGCAATGGTGGGGTTGGGGTTTTGGCTGAGTAATCAATATGAAGGAAATAAAGGGATTGTGATTCGGAACCTCCTGGTAATACCTGGAATTGCTATTGGTGGTGGAAGCTTAGTCTATGGTTTTGTTC
Organism: Bacteriovoracaceae bacterium; assembly: GCA_023250795.1. Classification (GTDB taxonomy): domain Bacteria; phylum Bdellovibrionota; class UBA1018; order UBA1018; family UBA1018; genus JAHFAB01. Next base: position 688 of record JAHFAB010000398.1, on the reverse strand, counting down.
TTTTGAATACAAATGAACATCACTTACATAAAGCAGTAGAGCTTTATAATGACGCCAGGCCACATAAAAGAATTGATCTGCAGTTTAACTTAGGGATAAGTTTTTAATATGCCAAGATTACAAGATATCCACAAAATCTTGCTGATCGGGAGTGGACCCATAGTCATTGGCCAGGCGTGCGAATTTGATTATTCGGGCACTCAGGCACTCAAAGCGCTCAAAGAGGAAAAGTTTGAAGTAATCTTAGTAAATTCTAATCCAGCAACGATTATGACCGACCCTGAGCTCTCCGACCGAGTCTATGTGGAGCCACTCACTCCTGAGTTCTTAGAAAGAGTGATCGAGATCGAAAAACCAGATGCGATTTTGCCAACGATGGGGGGCCAAACGGCTCTCAATTTGACCATGGAGCTTCATCGCAAGGGAGTTTTGCAGAAATATCGCATCAAGCTTTTGGGAGCCAGTCCCGAAGCCATTCATAAAGCGGAGGATCGAGAGACATTCAAAAATGTCATGAAAAGTATTGGAGTCGAGTCGGCACGGAGTGCTGTTGTGAGAAATCTCGAAATAGCAGATGAAGTGATCGATCAATTGGGACTTCCTTTGATTTTAAGACCTTCTTTCACGTTGGGAGGAGAAGGTGGCGGTGCTGCTTTTACAAAAGATGAGTTTATGCAGAAATTGGAGC
>JAHFAB010000397.1 GCA_023250795.1 Bacteriovoracaceae bacterium | reverse complement strand
TGGAGACTTTCTTCTTGTCCACCTAAACATTCCAGAGAAATTTGAACCCATTCAGATTCGGGAGAAACTAAAAGAGAGGGATTCACATTTTCTTTTGAAAGCGAAAAATTAAAGTTTACATACTGGCTCGCAACAGCTTTCATTTTCAACTTCAAAATCATTTCAACCCCATCAACTAATCCTTTGAAATCCTTTTCTGGTAAGAGGCTGAAATCAAACCCAAGATCAATACCGCCCTGCCTCTGTTTGAGATATACTAAACTCACACTGGAATATGGCGGACTATAATCGGACTCTCGTTTTTTCTTCAACTCATCTGCAAGCTTTTCAACTGAATTAATAAGTTCTAAAATACAATGAAAAATTTTTTCAGGAAGAAATCTTACGCCCATTTCTCCAGATCCCCACAGCTCTATACGAAAAGCATTTCCTTTTTTATTTAGAATATTTGACTCTCTATAAAATCGTTTAAAATCTTCGAATTGATGTGCGGAAAGGTAAAACTCCGCTTGCGCTTTATCGGGGATTTTATGAATACTTTCTCCTCCTTGTATATTTGAAAATCTAAGCTCAAACCCATTTTGTTCCGCTAGGCTTATAAAATCCAACAGCTGCTTTATCGCATGAGTACCTAAGTCGGGATATACACTATGAGCCGATTTTCCCTGCGAAAATAGACAAACCTTGCGATTAAACCCACGAGCATCTCTGTCCATAAGCTGATAATCGATTGAAACTTTATAGTTCACTAAACACTTGTGAGCATGAACAAGCTTTAGTTCGGTCGGAGCACCGACGAAAACATATTTTGGATTCAAAAGTAGAGATTTTATAAGATACTTTGACCCAAAAACTCCAAGTTCATTTCCAGCCGTCCCTACCAAATAAACAGGCATTTTCAGTTTTTTTTCTCGAAATTTTTCAAGTGCATGGAGCTTACAAAGAAAATCGACTTTGGCATCTACCGATCCCAAACCATAAAGCTTGCCCTCTTTGATGAGACTCCGATAGGGGTCGCCCTCAGTTTCTGTCCAATTCTGATTCATCCCCGCAGGCACTGTATCCAGGTGCGAACTGAGAAGAAGGCCCTTTCTGGTTTTACGATCCACCAGTGGATCCCCCAATGTTCCTATCACGTTAAACTGTCTTTTAGAGATCTCATCCAGAGAATGCATGATGAGTTGTTGTTGAACTTTCAATCCCATGACTTTCATCAGACCAGAGACATAATGAACTAGATCCTCATTGCCATGAGAGGTCACCGAGTTGATTTGAATCATGTTTTTTGCTTCTTCTCGAAGGCGCTTCATAAACTGAGGGCTTGTCATTTACAGACCACTCTATGCTGTAAAATGCCCTAAAACAATCCAGAGTGACAATCCAGTTGTATAATTCTGCGTAATTTTTTAGTATTATTGGGGTTAATGATATGAAATGGGCACTCATTTTCTTAGCTACCCTTCTCTCTAACGCGCCGCTTGCGGAGGAGACGGCTCTGGATCTACTTTTTAAAGCAGGAAAGTACGAAGAAGCTATCACTTCATTACGATCTGTAGAATCAGCGCACTCACAGGACCCAGCTTATTTCTATAATTTGGGGAATTTATACTATCATCTTGGAAAGTTTGGACTTTCCTTGGCTTATTTTGAAAAGGCTTACCACCTCTCTCCAGCGCATCTCGACGTTCAAACCGCTTTGGCTCAAGCAAGAAAAGAGACTTCCAAGCGCTTAGGACAAGAACACCTGGATCCGTCCTCCAACTGGGCTGAGACAATAGCCGATCAAATTAATCTTGATTTGATATCCATTCTTCTCGAAGCTCTGGTCTTTGTTTTTTCATTATTTTGGTTCCGCTCTTATCTCAAAGAAAGAGACCCCAAAAAAGCTGCCCTCCAAGCACCATCATTACTCACCCTGTTGGGGCTGTTTTTTCTCCTTTTTTTCCTCTTTGTCCAAGAACAATCCGGAAAAGCACCCCCTGCCTATTGTCTCTCCTCTCAGTCTGTACACAGTGGTCCCGGTGAGAAATTTCTGGAACTCAGCCGCGTTGATCCCGGTGTAAAAATCAGACTCTTGGGACCTAGCCTCACAAGTGAGGCGCCAGAATCGAAAGTTTGGAGACAAATTCGATACTCAAAGAGTGAAATAGGTTGGATTCCCGAATCGAGCTTATTGCTCTTCTCTGCCGAATGGTCTAAACCGGATACATGAGCCCATTAATCCGCATACTCGTGCTTTCCCTTTTGCTCGGGGGATGCTCGGGCAAAAAAGTAGATGAGAACGATCCTGCCTCCCTCACACAAGATGCAGAAGAGGAAATTAAGAATGACCACTTTCAGCTTGCTGTAGACAAGCTCAGAGTCATCAAGAATAAATTCCCGTATTCGAACTATTCGATCGAGGCACAGCTTCGAATTGCTGACGTGTATTTTTTGCAAGAATCCTATGGCGAGGCCGCGCTGGCCTACGAGTCTTTTAGAGATCTTCACCCCAAACACGAAAAAGTGCCATATGCCATGTATAGAATTGCT
>JAHFAB010000042.1 GCA_023250795.1 Bacteriovoracaceae bacterium | reverse complement strand
ATTTCAAATGCTTGTGCCGCGAATATGGATTTGTCTATTCGGTCAGACTTTGGAATGTCTGATGAACCCCTGACCACTGAAAAGATTTGGAAATTAGATTCGCATATCCTCAATCCGCATCGTCAACGTTGGGTGCTGCATAAAAAAGTGAAGTTAGAGGGTCTGAGTACTTATGAGGTAAAAGATTTTTGGAAAGTGCAAGCAAAGGGGATTGAGGCGTTCTCAAGGCTCCACATGAGAGATGCAGGTCCATGGTATCGCGAATATGGAGATTTTAGTTGTTTGAAAAAACCAGATGATTTTTTTTCAAATACTGAGGGAGTAAAAGTTGCTGGGCTCAGTGCTTCGAAAAAATGGGAAGAAATTTTGAAAACTAAAATCTACCGCCTGAGTTTGCTCTTTTCTAAAGTTAGTGCAAAAAGTGCAAAACTTGCATTGCTAAAAGGTAACTTAGTATTTCAAAAATGGATTGAAGAAGTAGAAGATGCTTGGTCTGAAAATCAAGGCAGTTTCAGGGAAGAAGAATGGACTTACTATCTAAAACAAACACGTTTATTAGAGATTTGCCCTAGGAAAAAAACAGAGAGGGTGGTTGTTCCTGAGCTTAACTGGGAAAAAATGATGGAACCTGTTTCACACGAAAGTACTCGAAAATTATTAGCTCGTGCTCCCGCGAGGATATGGGATGGGATGTTTTCTATCAGATTGTCAGTAGAGGTTGGTGACAAGGTGTTGAGTGGACGATTTTTAGTCGATCCTGGCGCTGCTGAGAGCATTCTGTCGCCGGCTTGGCTTGAGGGGCAGGGAATTAATTCAGGATTAGTCGATTATAAAGATAGGGGCTCCAAGAAAATTTCTTGGAGTAGGGGAAGCGAAGTTGCCGCTTTAGGACAGGTTTTGAAAACAAAAATAAGTGGATATGAAATCCCCATTACTGAATATTGGTTGATGGATACAGAAGTCTTTGCTCAACCAGAATATATCACGTCGTGTTGCGATGGAGTTTTGGGTTTGGATTTTTTGAAAAATTTTGTAGTCGAATTTTCTCCTGAAGCACCCAGTGAGGTGAGGCTATGGGAGAAGAGTGGTTTTCGTTGGGATACAGGAAATGGCAACGTTCATTGGTTTGAGGTGTCGATTAACGAGGGAGAGGGGGGGGGGCAGGGAGGTGATCATGACAAAGTGGAAAGCACTTGTATTTCTGCTCCTGTGAAATGTGGAACTCATCTTACCTACGATTTACCACATGGAAGGATTTGGTTTTCCGATGATGGACTTGGCCTTTTCACTAAAAAAAATAATTCAGGATTACTGTTGGAGTTTGCATTCAATGCGGACAAGGACCGTGAACTTCGTGTGAAAAAAATAGTTCATAAAAGTCCTGCTGACGCTCTTTGGAAAGCGGGACTTAGCGAGGGGACTATTATTACACAAATAGACTTTAAGCCCACGGTCGACCTTGATATCTGGGAGATTGAACAAAGACTAGCGGGGGCCTATGGAGATGAGGTCGTACTGCAGTGGAAGGCAAAAGATGTGGTAAAGGTGGTGCAGATGAGGGTGGGGGCTGGGAAAAAGTGAGGGTTTATGGACTGTTACAAAATGCATATCATCTTGTAAGTTTGTAATACAAATTTACAAGATGATAGAAGTATTGTAATATGGGTTTTATGAGTATTTCTAGAGTTATAAGGCTTCCATCCAGGTCTTTTTTCTTGTTCGGCCCCAGGGGTACAGGGAAAAGTACTTGGCTCGAAGAAAGTTTGAAAAAAATCCCTATTTTTAATTTATTAAAAACTTCGACTTTCTTAGAGCTGAGTAAAAATCCAGGCTTACTTGAGGCCAAAATTGGAAATCTTCCTGTAGGTTCTTGGGTTTGCATAGATGAGGTTCAAAAAGTTCCACAAATTTTAGATGAAGTCCATCGTCTTATTGAGCTGAAAAAGTGGCGATTTGCGCTGAGCGGATCATCGGCTAGGAAGTTAAAGAAAGAAAGTGCAAATCTTTTGGGTGGAAGAGCGTTGACCCTTCATATGGAACCTTTTTCGTATATAGAGTTGGGAAAACTCTTTAGACTCAAAGAAATTCTTGAATGGGGATGTCTTCCTCTGATTGTATTAAACCGACAAGATGCTAGAGAGATTTTAAGATCCTATATTTTTACTTATATAAAGGAAGAAATTAAACAAGAAGGCCTAGTTCGAAAAGTGGAGCCGTTTTTAAGGTTTTTAGAAATAGCAGGCATATTGAACGGCCAGCAAGTGAATGCTGAGAATATCGCCCGCGATGCACACATACCGAGAAGTAATGTGGATGTCTATTTCTCTATTTTAGAAGATACACTTTTAGGGCATTGGCTACCGGCCTATCGTCCTCAAGCAAAAGTGAGAGAAGTCGCACATCCAAAGTTTTATTGGTTTGATTTTGGGGTGGCCAGAGGAGCTGCTGGATTTTTGGATGACCCTCTTGATGAGTTGATGCTTGGAGTATCTTTAGAGACTTATTTTTTTCATGAATTGCGAGTTTATAATTTAGGATATAAAAAAAATCGTTCTCTTTTCTTTTATAAAAATAACAATAATCAAGAAATAGATTTCGTCATAGAGACAAAAAAAAGGACGATGACCACTCAATCAGAAGTGGTATTAATAGAAGTGAAATCTTCCAAAAAATGGGATCGAAAATGGGAAAATTCTATGCGCTCTTTAGCTGAAACACAAAAAGTTAAAGTTAGAAAAATGATTGGGGTTTATCAGGGGACGGAGTCTTATTTTTTTGATGAAGTCGAAGTTTATCCCGTGGAGATTTTTTTGAAAAAACTCTATGCGGGAGATGTTTATTGATTGCTTGTTTTCGTGGTGTGTGTGCGAGGCTAGTTTGTGGGATTTTTAGAAGTAAAAGCTGAGGCGAGCACACAAAGCACTTCGCCTGAAGAAGTGGGTGGCGCGTTAAATGGGGTGAGCAAAGCTTTTGCCAGGCTCAGTTTTACTTCCTCAGCGGAAGTGAAAGTCGACGTGAAAAAACAAGTGTGTAAAGAGTTGTTCAGGGTGCAGCCAGTCGAGATAGTGCCAAGTCACAGAATAAGTCTAATAAAATCAAATAGTTTTACTAAACAAGTTGAGGTATAATTACCATACTAAATTTGTCCCACTTGTGTTATAAAACCTGAATTAGACGCACTAAGTCTAGGGTGTTTTATGTTTAATTAGGAGTTTCATTTGTTCTGTTGCATGAGGTTTTTCAGTTTTTTTAGTGTTATTTTTTCTTTCTATGTCGCTCCAATCTGGGGCGCACCTGCGCCTGTACCAGGTCCATGCGATCCTCTATTTCAGCCAGCTCCGAGTTTACAGAAAGAATCTGCCTCCGACCCTGAGCGATTTTTGGAAGAGGCAATTAAGCCTGTCATAAAAGAGGCGGGGAAAACCGATCAAGTTCAGCTGAAAATCCTTGAGTCTGGGACCATAGAATTGATCACTCCCAATGGCCAGTATCATTTTTCTCTCAGAGGGAATGGAGGAGATCACTCCGTAGTCCCACAAGGGCATCCCGAGGTTCAATTCGATATCGGTACTCAAAAACTGAGTGCACATTTGGAAGTACCCGCTTCTATTTTAGATCATCCAATCAGAGCTAAAGGTTTAGTTCGCTCTTCATTAAGAGCAGATCCCTTGTTTCGACCTAATTTGAGCCGTGACAAAATAAAGGCAGTCCTCAATGAGCCACAAGAAGCTGCCGTAAGAGCCCTGCTTGGGATGAATTCTCGAAAAGTTGGACTGGTGATGACCACAGGACTGGGCAAGACCGTGACTTCGGCACACTATATTGCAGCAAGAACCAGAATTCAAATGGCTAACGGAACTTGGAAAAGAGCTCCTAAAATACTTTTTGTAGTAGAAAACCAGTTTATTATAGATCAAGCCTTAGCAACCTATCAAAGAGAATTAGATATTCTAGAGGAAGAAACTCAGAAAATTTGTGGGAAAAATTCTCAAGCCGCACTGGATCGCTCTGCAAAGATCATTGCCATTACTCGGAGTTCTTATGCCAACCCTGAAAGATTAAAAGATATTCATGAATTTTTGAGAAGTGATCCTGATCAGCCTTGGATTTTAGTTTTTGATGAAGCCCACCATGTGGGTAAAACTTCTGGACAATTTGCAGAAATTTTCTCAGATCTTGACACATTCATGAGTGATCAACACCATGCTCTTTTTCTATCCGCTACTCTTTGGCACGAAGATCAGAGCCTAGTGACTGATATCTTACATGGAAACGTATATGGCGCTCTTTTGACAGATGCGGAAAATCAGGATCTGAGAGCGGGGAATAGACTTGAAGACCTTTGTCTCACTCAATACTTTCGTTCGATGGAATACGGTTACAATGCCCCAATGCATGGAGTGACCATTGTGCAACACATTGGAGAGATCCCAATAGAAACTCTTTTAGATGATTACAAAACAACAGATGCTGGAAGACAAATAACTGTACACGTACCGCTGTTGCAAGATGTTGTAGCTCGTATTGAAGCAAATCGAAGATCATTTCCAGACCGAGGTGTTTTGTTTGTCCCTTCTATTGAGCATGCTGAGCAATATACTAGAATTTTAAGGCTAGAATTAGGAGAGTCTGCAGATGTCAGATGCTTGCATGGCGAATCTCGAGATCGAGTTGAAATATTAAGTTGGATCAAAGATGAAGAAAATGCTCCTCAAGACGGTTCTCACAGACACAAATATCTCATTGTAGTGGATATGTTAAACGAAGGTGTGGACATCCCTGGGTTAAACCTTGTCGTTTTTTTGAAAAACTTTGGAGAAACACAAGGAGGGTTTAGGTCGTTTATACAAAATCTGGGTCGTGGCAGTCGTGTTTCGGCAAATAAGACTGATCTACGTGTGATAGATTACTCTGGTTTTTCTTGTGTTTTTGCGGAGGAATTGTTGAACTTAACAATAAACACAAATTTGGGAGGTGGTGAGAAACGTCCTCCCTCGTCTCCTGTTTTATTGGTAGATCGAGAGACTGTCCTTCGAGAAAATTTTAGAGAATCATTTTTTAGAATTTTTTCTGAGCGAATAGGATTTGAACAAAAATTTCCAGAGTTTAATCTAGGGATTTTCCTTGATGAAGAAAATGGGAGTCTGTGGACGCTTGCCGAGATTGCGCAAAGACTAGGCGTTGGGTTTACCACAGAAAACGGGGCTGAAAATACTCTAAAACGCCTAGCAGAAGAACTAATTGTTGATGGGGATAAACGTAGTCTTGTAATAGAAAAACTTACAAAGCTTGGCCTCAAGAAAAGGGATGGATCAGAGGCCAATAATGGACAAGGTCTAGCAGCCCAAAGGATCTATCAAGGACTTTATACAATTGCGAAGGAGCTCAAGGACGAAAGTGGAATTGAACCCAAAGAGATTTATAAGAGAGAAGTTTTTCAAAAATTTATTGGCCCACTTGAACTACCGAAGTTAGCTAACAGAGATCTTGGAGTTTTTCGCGATGATGTAACTGGGAGTCTGGGGGCGCTTGCCGAGATTGCGCAAAGACTAGGCATGGCATTTTCTAAAGAAAGCGGGGCTGAAAATATTCTAAAACGCCTAGCAGAAGAACTGATTGTTGATGGAGAGAAGCGTAGTCTTGTATTAGAAAAATTTGCAAAGCTTGGCCTCAATAAAAATGATGGAGGAAGTGCCAAGAGTGGACAAGGTCCAGCAGCCCAAAGGATCTATCAAGGACTTTATGTGATTGCGGAAGGGCTCAAGGACGAAAGTGGAATTGAACCCAAAGAGATTTATAAGAGAGAAGTTTTTCAAAGACTTATGGGCTCTCTTGATCTTCCAAGGTTAGATGAAGCAAGTCTTGCCGTTTTCCGTGACGAAGGAAGAGGGAGCTTTGAAGCGCTTGTTCAGATTGCACAAATACAGCGCTTTGGGCTTACTAAAGACAACGGTGCTGAAAATACTCTAAATCGTCTAGCAAACAAACTGATTACTGATGTGGAGAAGCGTCGTTCTGTATCAGAAAAACTTGCAACGGTTGGCTTCAAGAAAGATGATGGAAGAAGTGCCAACCAGGGCACCATTCAACCAGCGCAACGGATCTATCAAGGACTTTATATAATTGCGAAGGAGCTCAATGTTGTAAGTGGAGTTGAACCACAAGAGATTTATAAGAGAGAAGTTTTTCTACGGTTTATTGAAAAATGTAAGGTAACGCTTACTCTTGCAGTCTCCAATGCTGAGCTTCCAGAGTTAGATGAAGAAAGTCTTGGGATTTTCCGTGAAAAAAAAAGGGGAAGTCTGAACGCGCTTGCTGAGATTGCACTAGAACTAGGCGTTGGGTTTAGTCAAGGCAACGGTGCTGAAAATACTCTAAAACGCCTAGCAAAAAAACTGATTACTGATGAGGAGAAGTGTCGTTCTGTATCAGAAAAACTTGAAAATCTTGGCCTCAAAAAAAAATCTGGAGGTTCTTCCAAGAGTGGGAACAATTTTGCGGCTCAAAGGATCTATCAAGGACTTTATTTGATTGCGGAGGAGCTCAAGGGTGAAAGTGGAGTTGAACCCCAAGAGATTTATAAGAGAGAAGCTCTAGAAAAGCTCCTTATAAAATTGGAAGATACCCCAAAATAGCCCAGAGTTTTCATGCGCAGTCAAAATTCTGTCGCTTTAAAATTTAACATCACCCTCGCAAATAATCTCTTGCTCGAAATTGAAACTCCCTGTTAAACTGAATAAGATCATGAAAAGCCATGGATTTTGGCGTGAAAGAGCTAGGAGTTGGGCGATACGGATTGGGCTAGTTGGACTGGCCATACTTTGGCTCGCCGTTTTGGCGGTGTCCTGGGCGAACGCAGCAGAAGATAAAGATAACGAGTTCAACTTCAGCTGGCTGGATCCAGACAAAAAAATCTATGTCCTGCAAAATCGCAAATACCTCAAAGCCAACCGGCCATTAGTGAGTGTCATGGGTGGTCCTGCGATTTCGAATGCTTACCGCACTTCCTACGATATCACCGGGTCTTTTGCGTTTTATATGTCTGAACTTTTTGGGATTGAGGCTTTTTATTCAGGCTTTATTAATAAAGAAAACAACACGTTTGACGCGCTAAAATTCGCAATCGGTTCAAATGCGTTATTGCCAGTAGTTAGAGAAATTCGAGCTCAGTATGGGCTACTCATGCATTATGTGCCTTGGTACTCCAAAATTAATGTTTTTAACCAGATCCTCTACTTTGATTGGTATTTCTCCGGCGGTCTTGGAGGAATTCATACAGCCTTAGATACAAGAACGGTTGCGACCAGCAATCCAGCGTTTGAAACCCAAGATTTCTTCTGCCTTTTTCTAGGAACCGGTCATGAGTACTATCTTACTCAGAATGTAATTGTTCGGTTGGATTTCTCAGGTGCATTTTATAGGGCTCAAAGTTTTGGAAAGTCAGGAGACACGACGTGGTTTTCAAATTACAGCTTTGGCCTCGGTTTAGGCTACAGGCTATAAAATATTATTTTGTCCTCATGTTGCTTGTTTTATCCCATTCAAGCTACGGATCTTTGCTCACAGATGCGCAGAGTTTTTATGAGTCAGGTCAGTATTTCAAAGCCGCTCGTTATGCGTTTGCAGCGAGTGAAGAAAACCATTCGCTCCAACCCGTAGCCTATTCTTGGATCACAATCAGTCTCATTCATGCAGGTCTTTACCATTCTGCTTCTTACTTTTTTATTCGTACACTTCAGACGGCCGATCGAGGGACGAAGCAACGTGTATTGCTTCATACACAGGATCTCTTGGTGCGCGTCGGTGCTGATCTTTTTAGAAACTATCTGATTCGACACACAACCTATGAGGATTACGATGCCTCGAATCGAAGTGCCTATCTCTACGCACTTGGAAAAGAAGCGCTTCTCCATGGAAAAGCGGAAAAGGCCATTGGGTATGTAAACGGAATGTCCACTCACAGTCCCCTCTGGGTTTTTGCTCTTCAGATCAGAGGCACTGCATATGCGATTTTAGGAAAAAATGAAGATGCACTCACTGATTTTAGATCTTGCTCCGACAAAGCTCCCGAAGAGGATCTGCGTTCTCGATGCATTGCTGGGGAGGCACGTACGCTTTACCAGATGGATCGCTTCAATGAAGCAGATCAGAAATATGAAGACGTAAAAAAATCCAGTTTTGTTTGGACGGACACTCTCTTTGAGCAAGCCTGGACCTCCTTTGCCAAAGACGAGTACAACCGAACTTTGGGTCGTTTAGTTTCTTATAAAAGTCCACTGCTTTCTTTCGTTTTTAACTCTGAGATCGAAGTTCTACGGGCTCAAGCTTATTTGGTTCTTTGTTTGTATTCGGACGCCAATGAAGTGGTCAATGCGTTTAATGCTAAATACGCAGGCCTTGGAGAAGAGGTAAAGAGATACGTTGAAAAAAACCCTTCTGACCTCCAAGTTTTCTACAGCCTTGGGAAAACAGTACTCAAAAGTTCGCTGCACACTCAAAAGGAGTTCCATAAAATAGTGAACCGTTTTGTTAGAGCTCCTTATTTTCAGAATCAAATGGCTACTGAGTCATCTATCAAACAAGAGCTACAGGCAATTCATCAGTTTGATTTGACTCAGCCAGGTGTTTCTCACAATTCCGGACAGGGATTGCCAGGGTTTTTAAACTTAGTTCTTTCTTGGAGACAAAAGTCTGTGCAAATATTGGGGGGTGCGTTTGTAAAAAACAGTTTGATAGATTATCACTCTACATTGATTTCTGATTTTGAAAAAATGGCCTTTATTAAACTTGAAATGCTCAGTCGTGCCAAACATCGCCTCGTTTATAAAGAACCTTCGGCTGCTGAACGAAGTAGGGGAAACCATATTCCCACACGACGTGATGATCAGTACTATTGGTCTTTTAATGGTGAATTTTGGAATGATGAACTAGGAGATTATATTTTCGGATTGGAGTCTGAGTGTGGGAAAAGTTAAAAAACTGTTTATCACTCTGAGCGCGCTTGTTTTTTTATCGTTATCGATCCAAGCTGCTTCTCCTTATACTCATTCTGAAATGGGTACTGTAGAAACAGGTGACGAAGCGAAAATCCGAAACTTGAGAGAACAGGAACTTACTCAACTTAGGATTACTTTGGGAAGAAGGCAACCTACCAATCGAAGAGCGGACCTCTATATTCGTGTCGCAGAACTTTATTTGGAAGCATACCGTGCCACTTTTTTACTCGAAGGGAAAGTCCATGAAAAAAGACTTCAGTCTGGGTCTTCAGAGTCCTATATTGATCGTTCTCACTCGAAGCCTTATCTTTCTAAAGGAATTCAGGCCTGTCTAGATATTTTGAAATTGAAAATCCCTTATTCGAAACTCGATGAGGTTTATTATTTTTTAGGGCTCAATTATCACGAATTAGAAATGAAAAAAGAGAGTGCTAAATATTTTCAGTATTTTGCGAGGCAATTCCCTAACAGTCCGTTTATTTCAGATGTGTATCGCCAGTTAGGGGATAACGCTTTTGTTAATAACGAATATCTGAAATCAGTAAACTATTATGAATTAGCTTCACAAAGAAGATCGGAGCTAGGGGATCACTACCCAAGAATTTTACATAAATTGGCTTGGAGTTATTATAAAACTAAACAATACGATCGTGCAGTTGAAACAATGAAACAAGCGATTGAGCGCTCACAAAGTGGAGGTGATAAGTTTCTCAGTCTTCGAGAAGAGGCGCTCAGAGATATGGCCCTCTTTATGACTGAAACCGGCCGAGCCGAAGAGGCTATTATCTATTTTGAAAAAGTGGCTGGGGATAAAAGTTATTATGTTGGTGCTTTAGAAAAAC
>JAHFAB010000396.1 GCA_023250795.1 Bacteriovoracaceae bacterium | reverse complement strand
TTCTTTGATCTCTATGACCCCAGGAGTTGTGTTTTTGCTCTTCGCTTCTTCATCCGATAGATTCCAAAATCCATAAAAATCAGCTTTCTTGACTGGAGCAGGAGACTCGCTCTTCTTATCCCCGCAAGCACTGAGTCCAACAGTCAATCCCAAACAAGAACCCAACACCGCAAACAACATGCTTTTATGATTCATAGACCATTCCTTCTTTTTTAATTCCCCAGTCCACTTTCATGAACCAAGGCTGGGTAGGTTATGACACAGTGTATAAATTCTGTCAACTATTTGATTTTGTTTTTATTGACCTTAATATAGCAATTTGCTATATTAAGAATGTGCAACTACTGGGGAAAACCATCCTAGAGGAATTTAAAACAAATCACGCCAGCAGCAGAAAAGCATTGCATAAGTGGGAGAAAGCAATTGAAGGCTGTAAGGCTCGACATTTTGTGGAGTTGAAACAAACATTTCCCTCGGTTGATTTAGTAGGAAGTGCCATGGTGTTTGATGTAGGTGGTAATAAGATCAGGGTGATTTCAGTTGTTAGTTTTGAAATTCAGCAACTTTTAGTCACACATGTACTTACGCATGCAGAGTATGACAGAAAAAATGGTAAGATATTGGAGGTTTCATGTTAAGTGCTGCCAAAATAATCGATGAAATTAAGAGTGAAATAGCGACTCACGTCACTCTTGCTCCCGTTGGAGAAACTTATCTGAAGCTTGTAGAAATCTTCCCATTAATAAAAATAGAGTCCCCGGCTGCAAATAGAATCGGTATAAAAGTTTTAGAACATCTGATTACTTATACAAATATGCATGAAAATGAAATTGATCTGAACACTAAAAAACAAATTTATCTGTATATGCAATGTTTGGGAAACTTAATTCATGGTTTTGAACGGAAAGCTTATCCCACCAGAAAAATAAGCGCTGCTGAAATGCTTGCCTATTTTATGAAAGAACATATGCTCAATCAAAAAGACCTAGCAAGAGAATTGGGAGGTCAATCTGTTGTCAGCAAAATTTTAAAGGGAGAAAGAAAACTGAATAAAAACCAGATTGAGAAGCTGGCCAAACGGTTTAACGTGTCAGTAGACGTGTTTTTCTGAGGAGCTTTAGAAAAATCATATTGCGTGCGTGCCATAACAATGCTTGGACAATACATTAATCCTGGCAAAATGGAAATGTACTTTACTAAATTGCCAGGATCATGATCTTCTTGAGTCACAGATTGAACTCATTCTTGATCGTAACCTCAGATTGGTGAGTGATATAAAAATCCCCCTTTCAAGACTTAGAATCACAGCGCAAATACTTGCACAGAATCAAAATCGTCCACTGAATCTTTCTGAACTTTCAAGAAAAATGAGAATTTCGCTTCCAACTTTGAGAAAAATATTAGTTGAATTTGAAGCTATTTTTTTTATCCGATTGTTAAACTGCGAAGGGAACGAGGCAAGACCTGTTCTATTTTTTGAGGATCAAGGTGAAGCCACCTATCTTTCTGGGGGGCGGTTTGATTTGATGGGTGATCTAGAAAGACTTGCTTTTGCTCATTTGAGGATCCCATTTTTCTATGAGCCAGGTCTGAATTTTGACTGTTTTCAATACAGACAACAAGGTGGAGCCTATGTGCCTCTGTGTTTTCGTTCTGGGCGAAAAACCATAGGATTTATTATTTCATTGGACCCAATGAGGCTGTGCTCCCACTAGAAATTTTTCTTTAGTCACACCTCCCCCCCCCACACACAGCGGAGACTAAAAGTGGGGCGTTCTATGATTTGTGAAATTGGAAAAAGTCCCCTCCCCAGCAGTTCTTTCAACTTCACATTGCTGAAGTTGCTGGCTTGCAATGCTCTTAAAAACAGCTTTACTTTGATTAAGAATGGCCCCATTATTAATCAAATTTGATTCAAACTGGGAGCAGTTTCGATCGGATTTTTCATAAAAAAGCACTGCTTGAACTGTCCATTTAAGAAGATTGATCTTTTCAGTAAATCAGCCTACCCTTTGCCCCCATGAACTTCGAAAATCTCACCACCTTCTCCACTTACAGCCAGTACCTGCAAAACACATTTGGAGAAAAAACCTATAAAATTATTGTTGCAAGTGGACTCACCTGCCCAACTCGTGACGGAACAATAGCAAAAAAAGGCTGTGCCTTTTGTGACCTAAGAGGGTCCAGTTCTTATTTTGGAAAAAAGCTCAGAGGAGAAGAAGTCTCAAAACAAATCCAAGCAAGACTCCCAGAAATCCGCGCTCGATTTGGGGTAAACCGGTTCCTAGCTTATTTTCAAAGCTATACCAACACTTACTCCGACGTCACTTATCTTAGAAAAATTTATGAAGAGGCTCTGTCTGTTCCAGAAATTCGAGGACTCTGTATCGGGACTCGGCCAGATTGTCTTTCAGACCCCATTTTAGAACTGCTCGAAGAACTCGCTCAAAAAACTTACATTTCACTGGAACTCGGAGTCCAATCTTTCGAAGACCCCACCCTTCTCTGGTTAGCCAGGGGACACTCTGGCCAGTGT
>JAHFAB010000395.1 GCA_023250795.1 Bacteriovoracaceae bacterium | reverse complement strand
AAAATTTTGATCAACCCTCAGTGGAAGAACTTCCACAATACTGAGTTCCGACTTTACTAAGCCTGATAATTTCTCATTCAGATTTTTCCACTCTTTTTCTTGCTTAGCCTGGTCCTCCGGATCTTCCTGTTTTTGGCTATATTCCTCCCATGCTTGGGAGTCCTTGAGCAAGAGCCGATCAAAGTGGTCTTTGTTTAATGACTGAACGGAGTCAATAACATCTAGAATTAGCTTTTGAGTATAGGGCACCTTCTCTCTAAAATTCGGCTCTGCAAAAGCCGGTAAAGAAACAAGGAGTGACAAGAAAAGTAGGGTCGTTTTTTTGAATTTAAAAAAATCTTTTATCATAAAATTCTTTCTCCTTTTTATTTCCTAATTGCTTTCAGTTTAAAAGATCTTGGAAGGATCGCAGACTTTGGGTGATTTGCATCTGTGCACTCTGCCGTGTAGAGAGGAACTTCAGCCATGTAATACCCAAATGGCGAATCACCTCCTTTTTCATAAATTTCTTTCCCATCGGGAAGGACAATTCTCACCACAAGATCTAAATCAGTCCGATACTCTGACGAGGACCGCTGCTCGAGAGTCGCTTCAAATCCAGTTGACCATGTGTAAGGAGCAGTGGACTGCATTTCCACCTCCCTAACATCTCTCCAGTCAAACATGGACTGAACCAAGGACCCATCTCTCTCATCAAAACGATAGCCACCAAAACCATATTTTAAATAAACACGCGTGCCCCACGAAAGGGATGCGCCATGGGTCTCTTGGGCCGAGTAAGAAACTTGAAACTGAGCCCCTTTTCGCAAATATTCTCGGCACTCCTCGCTATAGACACGCCCACTCACACTGGGCTCTGCGGCTCTACTTTCACCGGTGAAACTAAAAAGAACCGTTCCTAAAACTAACGCAAAATATGAATTAAACTTCATGAAGCCCCCTTTAATATCAGTTACAAACACACGTCTTGTCGAGACAGATAATGCGGCGTGACACCATTGTCAACCCCCAAAAAAGTGATAGACTCATTTTTTTATAAAGGAGCTTCGCCCATGAGAATGCCTATCCCCCTTTTTTTGTTATCCATGTTGGTAGCGGTGTCTTCGAGCGCAATACATGCCATCGAATCGTGTGACGATTCGAATTTGAACACTTATGAGTTTTTAGGTTACTCACAGAAATTCAACGAACTTGCCTTTCGACAAACTCCCTCTGACCCAGCTTGCGCCGTAAAAGATCCATCGAGTTTGATTTTTTACTCCCCTTTGCAAAAGCTTCAGCACGTAAAAAAAGGGAAAGATTTTTTAGCTAAAAGACTCAAAACGGGAGAATATAAAAAACCAGAACCCTCTTTGACAAGCCCGAATGGGAGATGTGTTTTAGAAATTCTGCCTCTCATCACTGTCGCTCAGCCGGTCGCATGGAGTAAAGCGTTCGCCCTTTTTACCCTTGCTGGGAAAAAATACCTTCTCCATACTTTCTCAAATCCTTACTCAGGTGAACTCTCGTTGCAAGCTTATTGGATTTCACCCGAAGTGGTCGTCCTCCACCTCAAAGAAAAAGGAGGATGGCTCCCAGGGAGCCCTGGATCTGGGAAGTCAGAGGAGATTGGGATGACTGGCGCAATTAAGCCACAGTTTTTGCAGGGGTGTTTTTAGAATATTGCCAACATCAGAGGGATGTACCCAAAAGCAAACACAGTACTGAGAAGCACCGCTATTGCAGTCTGTTCTGGCTCAGTGTTGAGCTCCGTTGCGACTGCCACACTATTGCCTGGCAAAGGAACAATGGACATGAGGAACATCATTCGATGGATATCTGGACTAAAAATCTGAAACCACTTTTGATCCCCCCAGATCAGTAATGAAATCAGGAGAGGCCAGAGCATGAATTTTCCAAAAAAAGAGAGACAGAGAAAACGAAAGTTTAATTTCGGTTTTCTAATATGTGAAATAGCAATACCGATCATCATCATCCCTAGAATCGAATAAGCTCCTCTTAGATTGAGTGCAAATTCTTTAGCAAAAGAGGGAAGGCCATATCCTAAGAAGCGAAGCACTACTGCCAATAAAAATGCATAGACTGTTGGTAATGTAGCGACTTTTTTTAGGCTTTTGGAAACTGTGTGCCGCCCTCTGGCAGTGAGATAAAACCCCAACGAGTTCTCAAATAAAATAAACCCGATTGCGATCAATGCAGCAACCCCCAAATACTCCTCCCCCATCACCGCAACGACGAGTGGAAATCCAAAATAACCAATATTCCCAGAGCCCGTGGCAAAAGCAAGAATATGCGTTGCGGGTGGTACACAAAAAAACTTTGAAAATTTTATCATGCAGAGCGCAATGATGCAGGCGAGAGCGTAAAATAAGATGGGAAGGAGTAAAAGAGAGGGGTGTAAGTTCATATTTAAAATAGATGTAAAAAAGACCATGGGTACGATTAGATAGATGAGCAACCGAGCCACTGATTCTTTTTCAACCCGCAGCCATCTACCCGCCACATATCCTAAGAAGATGAGGAAATAGAGAAAAATG
>JAHFAB010000394.1 GCA_023250795.1 Bacteriovoracaceae bacterium | reverse complement strand
A
This sequence comes from Bacteriovoracaceae bacterium, assembly GCA_023250795.1. GTDB lineage: Bacteria > Bdellovibrionota > UBA1018 > UBA1018 > UBA1018 > JAHFAB01. The sequence goes on along the minus strand of JAHFAB010000394.1, from coordinate 2,537 downwards.
AAATGATTGTTTGGGGTGGCTCCAATGGATCGGACTTAAACACTGGAGGGCAGTACGATCCAATCGCTGACACCTGGACTGCTACGACTACCATCGGAGCTCCCACGGGGAGATACAATCATACCGAGGTTTGGACCGGCTCCAAAATGGTCATATGGGGGGGGAACAATAATGTCTTCACTTACTACAATACGGGGGGTCAGTATGATCCAATCGCTAACACCTGGACTGCTAGTACTACTACTGGAGCTCCCTCGGTGAGATCCTACCACTCCGCAGTTTGGACCGGTTTCATTGGTGACAGCATCGGAAGTGCTTTTCAATATAATCTAAATAATAATGGAGATTCGGGCAAAATGATCATCTGGGGTGGGTACGATGATTCCACCCTCTTAAACACCGGCGCCATCTACCAGCCATAAATCTTCTCTCCCCACAGCGCGACTAAAAATCCGCCACCGCCAGCACCTGTAATTTTCACAGCCAGAGCTCCTTGTTGATAGAGATTTTTTTCGAGAGCTAAAGCTTCTTTTGGCACAAGGTTCCAGGCATAAAAACACTCCTGCGCTTTTTTCATTCCTTCGGCAAGGAGCTTTAAACCATTTTCTTTATTGCCTTGATCGAAAGCACGCAGTCCTTCTTGTGCACGCTCTGTGGCCTCTCCCATGAGGGTGTCGTATTTCAATAAGGCCGGGTTTTCCGTGATGAGTGCTTTGACCCGCCTAACGCAATCTAAGGTTTTTGCTCTTTTCCCAGTGTCGTGAAAAGTGAAGCGAGGAAGTTTTTTGAGACCAAGGGGTTGCCCACCTTGGCCTTTGACATAGAGCAGGGCTTCTCTTTTCATGACGACAGCAATGTCCATCCCGCTACTTTCGCCGTGAAAATGGTTTTCTAAAACTTTCGCAAATTCAAAATGCTTGTCTTCAGAAATCGACAGAGGTGTGGCTAACCACTTTGTGAGTGCAACACAGAGTGCGGCGGAGGATCCAAATCCAGAGCCCATAGGTATCGTGCTTTCGATGGTGAGTGTGCCTTCTGGTTTTGGAGAACGCGCGATTTCGAGGAGTTCTAAAATCGATTTTGAAATATTTTTAGGGAAAATTTCCAAAGCCCTCCCCCCTGGATTAAAATCAAATTTCAGGCTCAGATCATCGTGTGGTAGTGCAATGGCTGGAAAACCTCGGATGACTGAGTGTTCTCCGGTGAGGATCCATTTTCCTGGGACTTCAATAGAAAAATTAGGCCATGGCATAGGGGGTGTTTTTATATTTAAATAAACAGTTTGTAAACTCGAGTATTTCCTAGAAATACTCCGTAAATAAAAAGAAAAGAGGGCCCATTTTCATGGACCCCCTTCGGTGCGTGTGTGTTTGGCAGGCTATTAAGACGCTGCTAGATCCCCCTAGAATCCAGCAACAAGGAAACTTCCACGACAACCTCTGGTCACCCAAATTGCTCTACGATCTGCAGTCACTCCCCAAGTGACGCCTTCGATACATTTTTTCTTAGAGTAACGAGCTTGTAGAGAAGCCCTGGTGATGTCGAGTCCAGCGCTACATTGAGCAGGTTGAAATTCGATGCTTTGACAGACTAAGCTCACTTCGCGCTCTAGTGGAGGTGGGTTTTCTAATCCGTGTTCTCTAGCATAGGCATCTGAGCCAAGGACTTCGTCATAAAAGAGTGGAATGCTATCGTGCACTCTTTGGACGCGTTCTCCCTGAGATAGAGATGGATCCAATAATTTTTCTGAAATCGAATCCACAGTTTGAATTGCAGCTTCCAGAGCCTGTTCAAGAGGATATTGGCTCAAAATATTTCTGATTTGAGCGACTAGACCCAGAGCTTCAAGTGCTTGGCCTTGCTCTACCAGCTGGTTTACTTGCTGCATTCCCTGAATTGCGCCATCTAAGTTCATGGGTAGGGCAGGATCTAGAATTACTCCCCCTCCGGAGTGATCCGCTCTAACACTTGGTAATACGGTGACGGCTAGACCAAACAAAACCCCCAAAATAAAAACTTTTTCCCCCGTTTTCATATGCATTTCCCCCTTTTAAAACCCCCTATGAACCCCCCATTGGGCTCTCGCCAGGTCTCATCTGATAGCTATAGCAAGTTAGATGCCAACTGAATCGAGGGTATTTATGCTGAAATGTGGGAGGGGAAGTTTGACACTGGTGTTATTTTGACCAAGATATTTGGGCTCGCGTGTAGTCCTCCCAGGGCTTTATTAATCTAATCCCCCAGACTGTCAGAGTCCTTCTTACCAACGCTTTAGATAAGGCCGCATTTTCTCCATCCCAAAACTATCAATTGCACTCAATCGATTATGACAAGCACACAGAACAGTGAGGTTTTCCTGCTCAGAGCTCCCACCCATGGCTACGGGAATAATGTGTTCTACTTGCAGAAAATGTTTTTCAGTACAGCGCTTTCCTGTGAGCTCGGAAAAATAGGTGCATTGCTCTCCGGCCCGATGAAAGGCCGTTTTTTTTGCAGAAACTGAGATATAAACTCGTGATGTTCTCCAAGGTTTCCTG
>JAHFAB010000393.1 GCA_023250795.1 Bacteriovoracaceae bacterium | reverse complement strand
TCTCTGAGCGAGCCAAGCGAAGTGGCATAGAACTTTTTTCTATCCCTTCGTGTTGGTTTCGCTGAACCCTCGACAAGGTTCAATACTACACTCAAAAGCGCCCGGTCAAACTGATCTTTGAACGGAGCTTTGAAGCTTAATCCCTGACAGGTCTTGTAAAATTCCTTAGCAAGTTCGTAAGTTCTGAAATTCTTCATAATTTTTTTCCTCCTACCCAAGGGCGAGGAGGAAAAAAATTATGAAGAATTTCAGAACTTACGAACTTGCAATAGAGTTTTACAAAACTTGTCAGGGTCTCAAGCTTTCAAGTATTGCCAGAGATCAGTTTGATCGGGCACTTTTGAGTATACCGTTGAACTTAGCGGAGGGAGCAGCGAAACCAACAGAAAGAGACCGAAAGAAATTCTACTTCACAGCGCTTGGTTCGCTCCGAGAAGTGCAAACGCTCTTTGCTCTTTTTGGTACTCCTGCGTTGGTACAGAAAGCGGATGTGCTTGCGGCTCACTTGTACCGACTCTGTCACTCTCACAGGTGACAGCACACGCGCTCACCGCTCACTTTGCAAAGTAATAAGTTTTAATAGTCGAGTTACTTCACCAGTTTTGAAACCATCGGAGGGGCATTTTTGTTTCTACGATCCGCAAATTCATACTGTCTAAGAGTTTCAATTGTAGCTCTAAACCCACTTCTCACAAGCTCTGAGAGTTTTTTTGGAGATAAACTAAAATGTTCTCCGAAGAACATTTGGCTGTCATTTGGATTGGGGTGAATGTAGATCGTATCGACCTCTGACTTATGGTGAAGCTCTGCTTCTAAAATTTCGCAAATTCTCTGTCGGTGATGTTCAGGAACCCCCGCTTGTTTGCAGTAACGAAAGACAGCATGAATTGCATCTCTCTGGATTTTTTTATTATGAATGTGTTGATTAATTTTCTGTTCGATCAGCAAATAAATAGACTGGATGAGAATCGACGGCAATCCGTGCTCAGTGAGTGATCCCACTGTTTTTTGATAATGGTAGGGTTGGTGTGTATAGCTCGCAATCACTAGATCAGCTCCGGCATCAATTGCGACATGGGTAGAGAGTGTGTCTCGAATTTCTCCGTCTATATAGTAGATAGGATGGTTGTTTTCATTTTTGATAGCATAGGGAGCAAAAATAAAGGGTAGAGCGGTGCTAGCAGCACAAGCTTCTGAAATGCTCACATCATTATTGTACTGACAAGTGAGATCGTGAGGAGGAGGTTGATAATTGTATTTTCCAAAAACTACTTTTCGAGAATGGTTGAGTTGAGTGGCAACAATAAATAAATCAGACATGTAATCTTCGAAGCGGTTTGAGGGAAGGACTTCATTTCGAATGTAGGCTTCAATTCCTTCAGTAGAAAAAAGGCCACTTGTTTTTACCCAGCTGAGTTGAAACAGAGACTCCCAGTTCCCATGGATTATATCTGCGGCCATTTTTCTCAGTGAGAGGAGTTGTGAAATTTGTTCCTTTGCGAGAGCGGATCGGATTTTAAACATCTTCTGATAGGAGAGGCTTTTCAGAATTTTTGGAACAGTATCTTTGGGGTCGGTGGGTTTACGGTTTAAAAAGGAATTGAAAATATTGTCCAGGGAGTACCCCGATGCCAAAAATGTGGAAATAATGGACCCAGCGCTGGAGCCAACATAGGTTGAAATTTCCATGGGTTCTGGAGATCTTGGGGTTCCAGATTGAGGAAGGAGTCCTCCTTGAAACCGAAAGCCTTGTTCTTGAAGAGCGAGGGCAACACCCAAGTGAAATGCTCCAGCTTTAGAACCTCCACCGCTGCAGACAAACGCGATTTTTCGTTTGTGTCCAATCTCGTGGGGAGTGTTTGGGATCGAATGCAGCATATATTTGTTAACAATACTTGAATTTGACCCACTAGGAAATACAATAGAAGGATGGGGTCAAACCACGAATGGATTCCTCTTTTGGACTACGCAGTAAAAACGGGCGTCAGTCTTTCGACTCTGAGGCGTTACATTAAGGCGGGTAAAGTTCAGTATAAGGTGGAAAACGGTCGTTATTTACTTTTTAACGAAAACGAACAGAAATCGGATTTGAATCCTGAACTGCAAAAAGCTCAAGAAGAAATTGCAGAGCTGAAAACTCTTATTTCATTTTATGAAGAGAAGTTTTTGACTGAGAGAACATTATAAGAGAACGTTATAAATGGAGCGTATAAAATTAAAAAAATAATATTTCAGATCAGTTTTCTTTGTGTGACTTGGACTTCTTGGGCAAATTCAGAGCTCGATCGCCAGTTTGCTCTTGAAACGATTGGGTCACTTCGAGCTTTCGATAACGTGGACGGGCTTTTTGTAGATTATGTGAGCGTTGCTTTTCAGGATTATTTTGCAGGTCAGAGTCGGTTTAGGTATCAAGATCTTTCCAAAATCGATTCGCTCTTGTCGAAATCTAAAGTCGCTTATTCTAAACTCATCGAAGATCGAGAAGTTTTAAACCAAATCTCTCGATCTATGAAAATTGAAAGTTTGATTCGCACTAAGGT
>JAHFAB010000392.1 GCA_023250795.1 Bacteriovoracaceae bacterium | reverse complement strand
GGGTCCCAGTCACGTGGGTACTCATCCATGAGGTCATCGCGTAGCTTCCTGCTACGCTCTTTTAACGTGACTGGGACCCTCTTTTTTAACTCCTGAAATTCCTACTCAATTCACTAAAAACCGATCCGTTACTATAATCTTAGGGGTAAGATATGACATCAATGGACGATAAGCAGAAAAAGAAATTGAGAGTGGCGGTCCTCTTTGGTGGGCGTTCCAGCGAACATGAGATTTCGTTGCAGTCAGCAGCCTCAGTCTTGAGAAATTTGGATCCGAAAAGATTTGAAGTGGTTCCCATAGCTGTGGATAAGGAAGGTAAGTGGCATTTGCAGGATTTGAGACAAATGAAGCTGCCGGGGAAATCTCTTCCTGTATTTGAAAATGCACCAGAGCTATCGCTTTCCTGTTATCCGGCACAACCAGTGCAAGCGAGTTTTGACGTGGTTTTTCCTGTCCTCCATGGTCCGCTCGGAGAAGATGGAACGGTGCAGGGATTTTTGGAGTTGGCTGAAATTCCTTATGTAGGGTCTGGAGTTTTAGCTTCAGCTGTTGGGATGGATAAGGAAATGGCCAAGCGTCTTGCACGGGATGCAGGTCTACCGGTAGTTCCATTTTTTACGATCAGAAAATCTCAGTGGGAAAATCAGAAAAATTTTATTAAAAAAGAGATTTCTGAGAAAATAAAATACCCCTTATTTGTAAAACCATCCAATATGGGTTCAAGTGTCGGCGTACACAAAGTAAAAAATGAAAATGAACTTTCAAAGGCATTAGAAGACGCTTTCTTATATGATCATAAAGTTTTGGCTGAGCAGGCCATTTCAGCTCGTGAAATAGAGGTGGCAGTTTTAGAAAATCCAGTTTACGGAGAGCCCCCTCTAGTAAGCATTCCGGGCGAAGTGAAGCCTAAGCATGAATTTTATTCTTACGAGGCAAAGTATTTAGACGAAAATGGGGCAGAACTTTGCATTCCTGCAAAACTTTCGTCTGAACAAACGCAAGACGTTCAGAAAATAGCTCAAGACGTATTTCAGGCTTTAGATTGCGAGGGTATGGGGCGTGTAGATTTATTTTTAGATAAAAATTCGGGTCAGTTTTATTTTAATGAAATCAACACAATCCCAGGGTTTACCAGCATCAGTATGTATCCTAAGCTTTTTGAGGCCAGCGGGATTTCTTACCAAGAGCTACTCTCAAGGCTTGTAGATTTGTCTTTGGCAAGCTTTGCCCGTAAACGAAAGTTAGTGCGGGAGTATTTGCCCGGAAAGTAGGGGGGGCTCGGATGCTTCGCAATTTGTTTCAAAAATCTCTACTGGCGGTTTTACTCGTATTCTTTCTAGTTTTTTCCGTGAATAGTTTTTTGGCCCAAGGTGGAGATTTCGAAGTTTTTTGGAATGCTGGGCTAAATTACATCACGGGTCAGCCAATTTATGATTTAGCTCGAGATGGAGGCACGTGTTACAAATACCCTCCCTGGATTACTCCATTATTTCTTCCTTTTTCTATATTTCCTCTTAGAGTGGCCGGAGTTCTATGGAGATTGTTTCAACTGGGGTGCCTCTTCTATTCTCTTCAGTGGTGTAAGGAGCGATGTCGGTCTTTTGCTTCCATTCTTTTTATATTTTTTAATTTTTGGGGCATCTGGATGAACAATGTCTTAACGGGTCAGATTTCCATTTTACTTCTGGCTTTGGCCTTGTTTGGATTTTCTCTGGCAGAAAAAAAAATAGAAAATTATGGGTTAGATTTTTTTTCTATTTTCATTTCTCTGAGTGCAAAAGTATTTACTTTGGTCAGTTTTTTCGGTGTGCCGATGAGGATTTTTAGTTTTAGAAAAATTTTGGTTCTCATTTTATGGATTGGATTGGCTTCAGTCCCCGCACTTTGGGGATACTCTTGGCATTTGGATCGTTTGCTTGCGGCTAGTTCAGAGACGATGTTGTCAGTGGGAGGGAAAATCGGAGGAGGGCATTATGGGCTTCCTTCTCTATGGGTGTCCCTATTTTCTTTTGATCCTGAAAATCACCGCTCCCATCTCATTGGATTTATCATTTCACTGGTAACTGTGGGTTGTTTTTATTTCTGGATCAGGCAACATCTCTCAAAATCGGTTGATCGTTTTGTCACTGCGCTGGCTTTAGGACTGGCGATTCATCCCCTTGCCTTTTCTTATACATTTGCAATGGGATTTCCCCTGGCTGTTTTTACTTTGGACCGGGCAATGAAATTTAACTATTTTATGAGAGCTTTGACCTTTTTTGGGGTAGCCGGGGTGAGTTTTCTGCCATTGACGGATCATATACCGTTTAAAGCTTTGAGCGTTATTTTACTTTCAGGACTTTTGGCATTTATGCAGCGGCTTCCTTCGGGTTCTCTGGGGGCGGCGCAGGATTTGCATCAATAATTTCTACATAACTGCATTCTTTTTTCGGACAGCGATGAATCAGTCCCTGCCTCTTTGTTAGCTTTTCTGTCATGATGGGAAACTGACATTGAGAGCAAGTTTTCACTAATGGCTTATCCCAGGTCGCAAAATTACAGTCCGGCC
>JAHFAB010000041.1 GCA_023250795.1 Bacteriovoracaceae bacterium | reverse complement strand
GATTCGAATAAATTTGATTTGGAATCTTTCTCCACCTAAATTGAGCAGTGATGCACCATGTGATTGTCCTTTTATTTCGATGGGTTTATCTGCGGTAATGGGCTGTGGGTCAGTCGCAAATACCTGAGGTACAGCAACTGCAGAAAAAATAACGAATAGCCATATAACTACACAATATTTTTCTTGATTGAAAGTCATTCTTTCTCCTTCAGATTATGAGTGCTATTTCAAGCAAGAATACCCATGAGGGGGCTACCGTCGCTTTGTCAAAAGCTTGACTGTTCTTTGAAAAATTAAAATTCCAACCGGATTGAGTTTTTTCTACAGAATAGTGTTCTTTGAAAAACAGTTCACTAATTTTTAGATTATAAGAATTAGAAATAGACAGATACTGAGAAGCCGAAAATCCATAAACAAATGAGCTGGAACTGAAGGGTTGGTCTGGAGTTACATAGTTATTTTTTTCAATAAAGGAAGTCAAATTTGGAAAAATAACGAATTCATATCCTGCTAATAAGCCGATACTTATTTTTTTGGAAATTCTAATTTTAGGCTTTGTTAAAGCTAGAAAATATTTGGCATTTACAGTGTTGTCTTGTGGGAATACAAATCCAATTGTAGTGCTAAGAATTTCCCAATCAATAAAAGAAAAAGTCCAATTAAGTTGGAAAACATCTAAGCCGATGAACAGTTTGTTTTTTACTGCTCCAAGGGGAACTAATCCAATTCCAAGGTTAATATTAGAAGGTGGTTCTATGAATATATGTTCTTTTAATAAAGGGTGAGACGAAATAAAGTCAGTCTCAAAGGATAAAGCAAGTTCTTCGTTTAGGAATTGAAATACAATAAAATTAAACATTAAAAATATAAGCAATTTTTTCATATATTTTTAGCCTCATTTAGGCATCTTGTTTTTTGTTGATTCGAATGTTTTGTGCTGTTGAGCTGGAAATTAGCTTCGCTAATAAAGCCCAATTCTATTAGGCTACATCCTAAAATAATTTTCAATTCTCCTTCTGATTCGTTGGCGGTAGTAAGGCCCAGAGAAAGCCCAAAATTTGCTGTTCCTGCAGCGTGAGAGTTATTCCCCATAAGTAAATATTCTTTTGCTAATGACAGAATGGATCGTAGCCTGTCTTCTCCAGCTAAAAGTTTTTTCTGAAGTTCAAGAATTTTCTTATTCATTGGGTCTTTAGAGGATCTAGTTCCGAAGCTTCGTATCGGTTTGGAGAGAAAGGTGTCGATACTAATGTTTTGTATTCCGATGCAAAATCCAGAATAACGCTGAGGCAATGCCGCGCTAGTTATAATGTTTTGACAAGACTGTTGAAACTTTCGTGCAGCACTCAGTGATTCATTCATTTTTTGGCGGAGTGGTTCTTGAAGAGATGGGTTTTTGTCGCTCATTTTGCCTAGAAAATCTGCAAATTTTGAATAAAGAAAGTGTGATTTGATTGTTACCATAGAATCTAAATAGGGATCTCCACTGTTTTCTATTTCTCGGTAGATTTTATCAATAGAAACGAATTCATTCCCCTTTAATTCTAATGATTCTGGAATCAGAGATGTCGAAGAGAGGCTAGCAATGAATTTTCCTGATATATTTTCTGAAAGGTCAAGTTTTTTCCATCTACAGAGGACAGATTGTGATTGTTGAAAGCATAAATTCTGAATAGCAGTAAATATTTTTTGTTGAAACTGCGAAAGAAGGAGTCCTTTGGAGCGATAAAGGAGTACTAATGTATTTTCATCCATCGAGTCTTGGGTGAGTTTTTGTAAGAGCGATTGAGGGGGTGCCGCTCCAGAAAGAAGAAGATCGATTGCCAATGCATATGAACGTTTTTTTAGTTCATCATCTAGAGAAGTCCATTCAGCATATTCACTCAATGCTCCAAGAGTCTTGACATCTCTTAAAAGAAGTGCGATTTTTATTCTTTCTGAAAAAGATTTCAGTTTTATCTCTTGATTTGCTCCAAGTTGGAAGATCCGAATAAACGCTTGTTCCGCGCCAACAAAGCGTGTTAATTTTATATTTTCAGATGCAATAGAATTTAGAAGGTCTGATTTTCTTTCGAGTTTGAGTTCTTTTTCTACGAGAGCATTTGCTGAATTAAAAAATGTATCAATATCTTTTTCTGATTTACTTAGGTTTAGCGCTTCTTTGAGAGCGGCATCTATCAATGAAGCGTCTCCACTTGATAAAGCAGCATTTAGGTATTGTTTTCCCTCAGCTGAATTATTGTAACCTAATGCGCTTTGTATCTGTTTTTCAACTCTTTTGAAACTGGCAGATGTTTGTATTCCACGAATATGTTGATTGAGCTTTGGGTTTGGAATACCCATTGCAAGTAGTTTTGATGCAGAGGCAGTGAGACCTTTTAGATCATTGATTGTGTTGTAATAGTCAAGAATCAAATCTACTGCATCAGTTGCGTATGGCGATGTTGCAAACCTAGATATGAATTTATATAGACTTGGTATTACAAAATCGTAGAATCCTTGTTCATACATTGTTTTAAGATATACGAAGTTCAGCTTAGGATCTGATCTCAGTTGAGGATTGTCTTTTTGATAGTTTTCGATAGTTTTAAGTAGAAGTGCTCGGCCTCTTAGCTGTTCGTAGAAAGAATCAATATCTCTCTGTTGAAAACTAAAGATAGCATTTTTTAGTAACTCATTTGTTTTTTCGGTTGGGCGATGGCCTTCATTTTCTTCTAAATAAGCGCGGTAATAAGTTTCTCCACTGTGAAAATAATCTTTCTGATTAAAGTAAACATCAGCAAGATTAGTCAAAATTTTCGATGAATATTGAGTTTTTTGAAAGAATTTCAAATAGAGAAGGTAATAGTCTCGTGCTTGTGTTAGTAGTGTTTTTTTGTTTTCTGATGTCGACGCAAGTTTACTTGCGTCGTGATTGCGTGTGCCTAGATCTCTGATCTGAGTCTCAAAAAAAGCATAAACTTCATTTCGAGTTGATTCTGTTATTTTAAAATATGAGGTCCACAGCTTAAGTGTTTGGAGAACTCTGCTGAGTTCAGAAGCCGGTATTCGAATGCGGTCTTGAGGTGGGATCGTTAACAAAGCTTGGTGATAGATATTGAGAACTCTTTCGGGATCTCTAATTCTTTCGCTGAGGGCTCTAAAAAGCATTACAGCTTGTGAATATAGTTTTAGATCAATGTAACGAAATGCTAACTTCTCAATGACTTCTTGAAAAAGTTCTTCTGAAGGGGAAAGTTTCAAATAGTATTCGACTGGGTTTTGTTCGTTTGAGTGAACTATTGTAAATGAACGAATGGATTCGACCAGTGCGTCATGTTTTAGATTTTCTGACTTTACCTGGTCAAGATCAGGATCATTGATTATTGTTTCAAGTGATACAAGAGAATCACGTGGTTTGTCCATACCCATCAAGATTAAGGCTGAGCGATAAAGAGCAAGATTTTTTTCATAAACAAAAGAACAATTTTTTACTGGTTCCAGAAATTTTAGAGCTTCGTCGAAGATCTTTCGTTCAAAGAGATGCTGTGCCATGAGAAGTCTTGCACGAAATGTTTCAATAGTTTTAGGAAAATCTTTAATCATTGTATTGATTGTTTCAATAAAGTGCGGAGTATTATCAACAGCTCTCAAAGTAGCAGCTAGCAGAAAAAGTGTATTTGCTTTTCTTGCATAATTAGGAAAGCTCTCTAGAATACGGTTGAAGACAGATATTGCTTCATTTTGTAGCCCTAAGACTTGTCGATCTTGGACTGTGTTTTCCGTACCATTATTCGGTGAAATGGGTTGAGTTGTTTTTCCAGATTTTTCAGCGTGAAGAAAATATATTGCATTAGCCTTTTCTAATAATAACTCACCAAGTTGTTGATAAAGATCAGGTAGAAACGGTGCATTTGTACTAGCCGCAATTTTGTTTCTTACTAACTGGATCGAAGAGTCTGTTCTCACAAGCCGTTCATTGAGTTTGGAAAGTATATTTGTAGGATTTTCTAAACAAAAGCTCGAATGTGTTAGAAATACGATCAAAAATATTACACAATAGAGTTGTAATTTCATTTTTTGCATTGATCCAGAATCAAAGCATTGTAATTGAGTTTTTCTGAACGCCAAAAGTCGCCATTTTGTTTCCAAGCGATATTGATTTCTCTGTCAGAGTTATTTTCATTGTTACGAATTAAGATTGTTTGTCCATTTTGCTCATTAGCAAATACTTTGTTTGGATCGACTTTTGCCCGTTGAACTTCGTATTGCAAAAAAGACAGACTTTCTTCAGTCATAATTAATGCTTCTGCTGCATGGGAAAGTTGGTCGTTTTCTAAAAACTCTGCTGTTTTTGTAAGGTGTTTCATCTCACTTCCATAGAATTGAAGCGCAAAACCGGAATGTTTCAGTTTTATGAGAGCTTCTGATTCGTCTCTCAATCCATCGAGAATTTTTGAGATACGATAATATTCAACACTGTTAGATGTTTTGATGCGTTTTAAAAATGGAAATGCAGTGAGAGGCTCACCTAGTTTTATTTCGTGGATGGCTTTCCCAAAAATATGTCCGAACTGTTGATGGAGTGCATTTAGTTGTGCTTCTGCACAGATTTGTTTATAAATGAGTCCTCTCAAAATATATTTCTCAAATAATAGTGTGGAATCTGATGATTTCACTTCTAAATTGTATAGGTAACTCAGTGTTTGTGTATATTTTTTTAAATAGAAAAGATTCCAAGCTGCTTCTAACCAATCAGTAGGGAACATCGGATTGAGTTTAAGAAGAAATGTGTTGTAAATTTCTAAAGATTTTTCATATTGTTCTTTTTCAAAATAGATTCTGGCTAAGGTTCTTGCTACATTTATTCTTAGTGGTCGATCCATGTATTCTGGGTCAGTATCTAGAAGTTTTGTGAAAAGTTCTATCGCTTTGTCAAAATCCTTTATTTGATAAGCTTTTATACCTTGATAAAAGCTTATTTCTGGCGTTTTACTCGTATCAATCAGTTTAAAAAACGCCTGAGACCACTTTGAAATCCCATTTTTTTCTTGGATGATCCCTTTATAAGTATAATAACTATTTGCAAAATTATCTTGCACATTGGGTTGGAGATCACCTTCTCGAAAAAGATCATGAACTTGAAAAGGATAACCACCGCGGATTGCTTTTCTAATCGCACGATAGGCATTTTCTTTCGTTGTAGTGGCGTTAAAATAAAGCAATATCCGTTCTGCCGCCGCTATGGTTCCAAAATAAAATCGGTGTTCAGCTAGGTCATCCACAAGAGATGACCAAAATGTTTCATCTCCGATATTCGTTGGCAATTGTCCTTTCCAGTTTTGCTGATTAGCAGAAGAGTATACAGAAGGGGTCGTGAGTAATGTATTAAAAATGAAGATGAGTAGAGCTTGCTTTAGCATAAATTACAAGCTAATGCCGCCTCCAAGGTGAATCGAAAGATAGTTTTGATAACCACTAGAAAACGACAAGATATCTCGAATTTCTATTTTCCAACTGAATGTGTCATTGACATGGCAATCAAAACGTAAACCTAAATTTGCTGTTGGAAGAGTGTGTTGAGTTGTTTGTAATATCCCCCCTCCGATTAGAAGGCCCGTTTTAAAATACCGTATTTTTTGATCAATAAAAGTAAATTTTCCGTAAGAAAAATGCAGAATTCCTTCAGACGAAACTGTGTAATTTGGGCGTTCAATTGTGGTTGGATTTACCCCAAAATTATCCGCAAGTTGTTCTGTTAGTCCATTATTAACCGAGTAAAGGTAGTTAAAACTGAGAATTTCCCACGTAAACCATCTGCTCACCCAGTAATCGTATCCTAGATCAAAAATAAATGAATTATAGTAAGGGTTGAAGGGGTAAATACCTCCGCCTAAGAGAATCTCACTTTTTGATTGGTTGGGGTAAGCTTCAACAGCTTCTATTATTACTCCGTCAAATTGTGAAGAAGGAGCAGTGCTTGCGAATGATGTTTTGAGATGAAAAAACAAAAATAGTGGGAAAAGGGCAAATGTCAGAAGCTGAAACGATTTTTGAAACATCTTATATCACTCTAAGGTCTTCAAGTTTTTGCGTCAACATGAATTGCCGCATAACAAAAGCTGCTGTATAGTCTTTCGAGTGATGGCAAATATTTTAGATATACAAAAAGTTAGCCAAAGTTTTCGCTCGGGCTTTTGGATGAGAAAGGTTGAGATTTTACACAATATTACACTGAAAATCTCATCACGTTCCATTTATGGTTTTCTCGGTCCCAATGGTGCGGGTAAGACGACTCTGATTCATTTGATTGTTGGTTTGAGAAAACCAACCCTAGGTTCAGTGAAAGTCTGTGGATTTGATGCGCACAGCCAAGAGGCTAGAGCGCAGATTGGATATCTACCTGAGAGGCCTTATTTTCATGAACATTTGACTGGAGAAACCCTTCTCCAGTATTTTGGAGCCCTCTCTGGGATGAAAAAAAATCAAATCCTGAGCAGAATCGCTCCGGTCCTCTCTGCTGTAGGTTTGGGTGCTGCGCGTAAATTAGAGTTGCGAAAATACTCTAAAGGAATGTTACAGCGCATTGGGATTGCTCAAGCACTATTGCACAATCCTGAATTTCTGATTTTAGATGAACCTATGAGCGGTTTGGATCCTCTGGGGAGAAAAGAAATGAGAGAACTCATGCTTTCACAGTCGAAGGAAGGGAGAACTTTGTTTTTTAGTTCTCATATTATTTCTGATGTTGAAGCAGTTTGCGATCAACTGGCTGTGATTCGTGAGGGGAAACTTTTAGGTTGTGGTAAAATGAGCGAGTTTCCCTCTTCATTAGAGGATCTATTTATGACTTCTGAAAGTGTAGAGAAAAACTCTCATGTCTAAAAATCCAAGTCTAAAAACAGTTGCATTTGCAGTGGGGAAAGTCACTTTTACCGAGATGATACGAGATAAGATACTTTACAACCTTTTTTTGTTTTCAATTCTTCTCCTTGGTCTTGCATTTTTAGTTTCACAATTGTCATTTATTAGACCTGAACGAATAGTTTTAGACTTTGGAATTTCAGCAATTGGTCTGGCATGTTCAATGATAGCGGTCTTTGGAGGGGCAGGTTTGCTGACAAAAGAGTTTGAGAGGAGAACCGCTTCTGTTGCGCTTTCGCATCCGATTACAAAATCTCAGTTTCTTTTAGGAAAATTTTCTGGACTGGTGAGTGTGATTGGTTTGAACTGGTTATTATTATTTTTAGCACATACCGTGATTATCTATCTCACAACACAATCAATGAGCGTATTTTCTAACTCCACCTATTTTTTATCTCTTATTTTGGTGTTTGTGCAAAGTATTTTGATTGCAAGTCTGGCACTCTTTTTTTCTACATTCTCGACAACTTCACTTGCTATTATTTTTTCTATTGGAAGCTATTTGATAGGTAATAATATAAGTCAAATTCAATTTTTGATGACTAAAATACAGTCTCAATTTGGACTCTATTTTCTCAGAGGCGTGATGATTCTATTTCCTAATCTAGAATATTTTAACATCAGTCAACAAGCTTCTTATGCCTTACCCGTTTCGGGTTCTTTTCTTGCAGTCTCTTTTACATACGGGTTATTTTATACTTTATTAGTTTTAGTTTTTGCAGGTATGATGATTAAGATTAAGGAAGTATAGAAAAAGGAGACAGAGATTGCACCACTACTTAATGTCAGGTTTTATATTTGCTCTAGGGCTCATTTTTGGAAGCTTTGCCAATGTATTAATCGTAAGACTACCTAAGAAAAAATCAGTGATCAAACCAGGCAGCCAATGTCCACTGTGTCATCATAAGCTCAGTTGGAGAGAAAATATACCTGTTTTTAGCTTCTTTTTATTAAAAGGGAAATGCCGCTCATGTAAGAAAAAAATTAACTTGAGATATCCGATGGTAGAAATTTTGACTTCTGTGTTGTTTCTGGCGGTCTATCAAAAAAATGGCTTTGAAGCATTACTATTTATTCGTGATCTTCCTTTTGTGGTGCTTTTAGTTGCTATTACATTTATTGATTTAGAGCACAGGATTATACCGGATAGTTTGAGTCTAGGTGGACTTGTCTTGGGATTGGTAACTTCATGGTTTGTGGAAGATTTAGGGACCCTCAATGCACTTTATGGTGCAGGACTTGGATTTTTAGTCTTTTACGGTTTGGCTTGGATTTATGAAAAAATGACCGGAAAAATGGGCTTGGGAGGCGGGGATATCAAACTTTTAGCTATGCTGGGGAGTTTTTTGGGTCCCTTGGGTGTTGTACAGATCCTATTTATTAGTTCGGTGACAGGCAGTTTAGTGGGTATATGTCTGGGTATTATACAAAAAGAAAAAAATATTATGAAAACATCCATTCCCTACGGACCTTTTCTTGTTATTGGAGCTCTTTTTTATTATCTACTAGGATATCGAATATGGTTCCCATTCATGACACCGATTTAGCCGAAGAGCGTTGGAAGGAAAAGGAATGGCATCAGTACGAGCTCTGGGAAGATGTTGAACAGCGACTCCGAAAAATCAAAAGGATTTGGATCTTTGCTACTTTAGTTTTATTTATTCTACTTTCCTCTATTCCCATTATTATAGATCGTTCCCCTAAGTGGGGAGCGTATTCTTCCATTAGAGAGCTCAGTCAGCAAATAAATACAATGAAACGTGAAGCAGCTGCGCAACATTCGACCTTTCGACTTAAATTTATAAATTTTGAAACTCTAACTTATCAAATTGAGAAAGTTTTAGATTGTTCCAAAAAAAGTGGAGTAGTAGTTTTTTTGGGGAGCTTGTCCAATGGAAATCATCGTTATTTATTATTGAACGAAGAACAGGGTTTAAAGTTAGGGATTCCGGGGTTAACGACCGGTTTTTGTTATGATCCACAGTTAGGAAGTGAATCGGGTGATACTTTTGTGGGTTTTGGAGTGATACCAGTCAAAGATTTGGCGAAAACAAGGACTGATCGGATCTCAATTCTCATTTTGAATGGCCCATCGGCAGAAATTTCCTTCGATTAATATCTAATCTTAGGTAGAATTTTAGACTGGGGGCATAGGGCCGAAAATGTCTTTTATAACAAACAGTCTATCTAAGCTCATGGGTATTTTTTCTTCTGGCGGTAGCACCATAGGATTAAGCATAGGTACTTCTTCTATCAAGTTGGTCGAATTAAAAAAAACTAAGAATGCTTGGAAGCTTCTTCATTTTGGAATGGTACAGCTTCCAGAAGATGTTATTGTTAATCGTGAAATTGTGAACTCTATTGCTGTTGTTGATAGTATTAAAACATTAATTAGCCAACTTAAATTAAATACAAAATCTGTTTGTACATCTCTATCTGGAACTGCATTGATAATAAAAAGAATGACAGTCGAAGTACAAAATGTAAAAGAATTGCAGGAACAAATATTTTGGGAAGCTGAGCAATATTTACCATTTGATGTTTCTGAAGTTGTTATGGACTATCAAATTTTATCTAAAGCAAAAGACAACAAATACGATATATTACTTATTGCTGTCAAGAAAGCTGTTTTAGACTCATACATGAACTGTATTGATTCATCTGGTCTCAAGGCCAAAATCGTTGATGTAGATTTTTTTGCTCTCCAAAATATTTATGAAGCCAATTATCCAGTTAATCCATCAGAGGCTGTTGCGATAGTTGATATCGGGGCAAGTTCTACAAAAATCGTGGTAGTTCATTCAGGAATACCAGTTTTTACTAAGGATTCATCGATTGGTGGGAACAATCTGACATCAGAAATCCAAAAACATCTCAACTTGTCATTTGCAGATGCAGAAACTTTGAAAACTGGCAGTCAAACTAATGGACTACCACAAGAGGTGAGCGACCTCATGCATCTCATGTCAGAGAATTTTTCCATTGAAATTAAGCGGGTGCT
>JAHFAB010000391.1 GCA_023250795.1 Bacteriovoracaceae bacterium | reverse complement strand
ACGAAGCGGGCTATTTTGATGCCTCTCACTACGGAAGCCAATCTCTAAAAAGTGCACTACTGAGATTATCACAGCATGGATTGTTTACTGAATCAGGCGCTCTGATCGTCTTTCATTCTCTGGCTATTTTGATTTGCCTGGCTATTTTGTCACTCTGGTTTTTTAGAAAACCGGAAACCCCCAGAACAAAGGGGATCTATTTCTGCTTTGGGCTCTTTGCCTGTTTTTGGTTTATGCCAGAGACGTTCAAGTACTCTCAAACTGTTTTGGCATTTCCTGTGGCATTTCTTCTCTCAGGTGTGATGGAAAGCCGAGAAGGTTGGTCCAAACAAAACAAAATGGCAGTTTTCAGTTTTCTCTTTGGAGTGTGTACGATTTCACTCGCAGGGTTTGATTTGATTGGTCAAAAAGCTTTCTTCTGGCTCCAAGAAAACTCACTCCCTTTTTTGGCCAGTGTTTTCCTGGCGATCGCTTTATTAAAAGAAGCTTTGAGAGACTCAAAGCCCATCTCTTTTTTCAAAAATCGTGTTCCTACGCCTTGCGCTTGGGAAAAACTCCCTGAGAGAGAGAGCAGCTGCCAGCTGTCAGTTCTCATCCCACTTTCTTTTAAAGAAGATTCCCTCTTAGACTCTGAACTCCTCAAAAAATCTGTGCAAGAGCTCAGTGGATTTTTATCAGAACACACTCAGGGTAGCTTTGAAATCATCTCTAAACCCTATGGAAGGCCCTACGAAAAAGAGAACGGTTACGGTTCAGCTCTCAGATCTGGTATTTTAAACTCACATGGAAAATACCTCCTTGTTTTAAACCCAGAACAGCCCTGCACTCTAGATTTTTATAAAAATGCACTAGTTGAATTAGAAAAAGGGATCGACCTCGTCCGTGGAAATAGACGACTCCCAGAAACTGAGTTCAGAGTTCCAGTGAAACTCCTGCCTCTGATTTACCAAAGGCACCAGTTAGGGCTTTTGTTCAACCGATTATTGAGATTCTTTTTGCCCATCAAAACAACAGACACTCACTCCGGAAATCTAGCCTTCAACCGCAGCTTTGCTCTTAAGTGCTTCTCATTGGGATCTAGAGAGGATTTCCTATTTCTCTCTGAGATTTCTTTGATTCTAAAATCACACTCATTAAAAAGTGTTGAACTCCCTTTATTTCTAAAATTGGAAGCAGAAAAGTCTAAAAAAAGAATTTTCAAAGAGGTTTTTATCATTCTAAAAGGAGTGATCTCACTCTCTCTGAGGTATAAAAAAGGATATTACAAACCCTTGACTTATCCCAAGGGGATGACAGCAGATGATTGGGGGCTCTCTCCGGCAGTCAACAGAGGAATTCTAGATCTAGCTCAGAAAAAAATGATCCGAAGAGTTTCTCTTTTAGCCGGCTCTCAGTTTTTAGAAACAGGACTCTCCGAACTTTGCGCGGTCCCTGGTGTTGAACTGGGACTGCATTTCAACTTGACGTACGGAAAGCCCCTGAGTCTGATGCCTCGGTTTTTTTCCCCTCGTAGGCTTTTATGGATTTATTTGGCGGGTTTTGGGAATAAAAAGAGGGAGCAACAAACGCTGGTCTTAGAAGAGCTAAGAACACAGATTGAGAAATTAAAATCTCTCCACCTAAAAATCAGCTACCTCGACGGGCATCACCACATCCACTTACTCCCAGGACTTATGAAACTCATTTCTCCAGTTTTGAAGGAAAATCAAATTCAAACGGTGAGGCTTCCCTACGACCCTTCACTCTGGCTGACTCGAAAATTTCCGATTTTGATTCTTTCGCTTCTCAGCAAAAGAACTCTAGATCGAGAGGGGTTTAAGAAAGCTCCCTCTTTTTACTACCCACGAGAGGGTATTTTTCGTGACTTGGGAAAACTCAGAGCGAGACTCAATCATCACCTCGATTCTGAAATCATTGTCCACCCTGCTGATAGCAATGATTTTAGCCTGTTAGAGTACCCAGATCCTTATACTGACGGTAGAGTTTTAGAGTACCAAGCCCTGAGAATGCTCACGGTGTAACTCAAAAATAATGACGACAAAGTCGTTATTATTTTTGAGAATATTGACGACTCTGTCGTCATTTTTATGAGAATATTGACGACAGAGTCGTCAGTAAGGTATAATCATCATTACCTATGGAACATAGAATACCGGCCATCTCACGCATTACCGATCTAAAATCAGCCCTTTCAAAAAAATCACACATCCTCTTGGGCCCACGTCAAACTGGAAAAACCTTCCTCATTCGCCAACAAATGCCAGAAGTAAAAACCTATGACCTACTTTTGAAAGAGACCTTCAAAAAACTCAGTTTTGACCTGGGCTCAATTCGTTCAGAACTGACCGAAAAAGATAAGGTAATCATTGTAGATGAAATCCAAAAACTCCCAGAACTCTTAGATGAAATTCAATGGATCATTGAAAACAAAGGAGTCCGATTTCTTCTGACTGGATCCAGCGCCAGAAAACTCAAACGTTACGGGACAAATCTTCTCGGAGGAAGAGCCAGAATCCTCAATCTGCACCCTTTTGTATCTCAAGAACTCGGCAAGCATTTCTTACTT
>JAHFAB010000390.1 GCA_023250795.1 Bacteriovoracaceae bacterium | reverse complement strand
AAAACCTTGGCTTGTAGTTAGTCCTCTATATTAAATAAAAATAGTCAAGCTTGTAGTGTACCAGAAAAATTATAACTATCTGAAATTATTGAACTCACGCCGTTGAACTGCGGAAGTCGGGAAAATATAAAAATTAATGCTATAGGAAGGGTGTATGGAGCTTATCGACACACACTGCCACCTCGATTACGACTTCGCCCCAAAGACCCAAGCTGAAATTGTAAAAGAAGCGTTGGATGCCGGGGTTTCGCAACTGATTACGATTGCAACGGATGTTCCCTCACTTGAGAAAATGGCGAAAATTTCAGCACTCTATCCCATGGTTTTTCACACTTTGGGCATACACCCTCATGATAGCAAGACACTCGAAGACTCGCATCTAGAGCAGATCAAAAAAGCCGCTACCCATCCTCGCTGTCTTGGGATCGGTGAGATTGGATTAGATTACCACTATGATCATTCGCCTAGAGAGGTGCAAAAAACTGTTTTAAAGAAACAACTCGACCTTGCGCTGGAAGTCAGGTTGCCCATTGTGATCCATAGCCGTGATGCCGAAGAGGATCTTCTGATTTTACTGAGTGCGTACGTTCGTGGATTACCCAAGGGAGCTGTGCCGGGCGTGATTCATTGTTTTACAGGGACTAAGGGTTTTGGAGAGGCGTGTTTGGCGCTTGGGTTTTATATTTCATTTTCAGGGATCCTCACTTTCAAAAAAGCGGAGGACTTGCACAAGGCGGCGCATGCGTTTCCATTGGAAAGACTTGTTGTAGAGACCGACGCCCCGTTTTTGGCTCCCATCCCTTTTCGTGGGCAGAAATGCGAACCCAGTATGGTAAAGCTCACTGCTCAAAAATTGGCTGAGATCAAGGGCGTTTCACTCACCGAAGTGGCGCGCGTGACGACCGAGAACGCGAAGAGGCTCTTTGGGTTGGGGTAGGGGTGCCGTGTGGGGCGTGAGCTACTTCTTCTGGCGAAGTGCGTCTACTTAAAAAAAGCCCTGCCGCGGATCAGTTCTTTTTCTTTGAAGGGATTGTTATATTGTTTTTTAAATTCGCCGAAGGTCATTGTGACGGTTTTTTCAGGAGTGTCATAATAACCACCACCCGAGTATTTGTATGCTGCAATGGTAATCGGAGTAGAGTCAGGTTGAGGAAGTATGTACTTTACGTAGTCATGGTAGTACTCCCTACCGAACTCGTATTTTGCCATTGTTATTTTAATTTTTGAGTTACTAGCACGATCAATGTTAAAAGATTTCATGATGGCTTTAATAGATTCGTCGAAGCTTGGCACTAGCACAGATTCTTTCTCTGTAATAACCCATTGAGGACCATTAAAGCTTCGTGGCGAAGAAGTGGGTGTATGGAGTGCCAGGTTTTCATTTAAAAAAATAGTTCCAGTAAAACCCATGGAGTAACTAACATTGCAACTGATATAATCATTATAAATATATCTCCCAAAATAAATAGAGCTCTCAAGATAATTATATTTCTCAAGGCTGATTCCTGGAGGAGGAATGAACGCAAATTCTTCGAGGTAAAATTTATCGCTTACGCTCTGATCATTAAGATCTCCAAAAGGGGATTGCTTTAATAAAAGATTTCCCCATTGTTTTAAGTCATATAAGTACCGCGATTTGTCATTTCCAACGGGTTGTCCCTTAAAGTCATTACTCATCAGAACAAATTTTTCAAATTCCTTCTGATCTTTAAAATCATTTGGATCTTTTTCGTAGTGATTGCTGGGTATAGATCCTTTTTTGGTTAAAAATTCTGATTTTCCCACCATTTCTTCTGAAAAATAAAGCTCAATCTTCGAAGAAATGCTTGGAGTAGAGTCTGTAAATTTTATTCCTTTTTCAAGGCTTAAGTTCCAAGCGTGGTTTTCAGTTCTTCCGTCAATCACATTCTGCGTGAATGGATGATTCCCAGAAACCATATATTCTGCATGTCCAGCTTGTATCTCGGCAAGCGCCATCATGTCACAATTTGCAAATCCTAGATTTTCTACAAAGCTCTGCATATTTTTCTGTGAGTGTGTGGAGAGAGTTTCTGCAAGTTTTTGATTAATATGCTCTACAACAAACGGATTGTTTCCGTGGTGAAATGCATCTCTGTTGGGGTCCTGTTTAAAACTTCCCATAACCACATAAGTCACTAAGAGATACTGGTCTTTGTCCATTTTTTGAAGTTCTTCACTCGATCCAGATAAACTGGAAATCATGAGTTCTTCTTCACCCTGGTCAGGACCGAGTTTGAAAACATCGGGAGCCTTTGAAATACAAGCACCTTTGATATCTCCTAAACAGATTTTTGATGGAAACAAAGCCTGCTTATCGCTCATCAAAAGAGGTAGGGCGATCTTCTTTTTTCCCTCAAAAGCTTCTTCAGTCACTAAGAGAGTGCATGAATCGGTATCAGTTTTTTTGATATCCTCTTTCATACTTTTTGACATTTTGAACTGAACGTTCTCCCTCGTAAACGGACCTGACTCTTTGGCGAAACCTAGGGCTACTTGTGTCACAGGACAGTTGAGTGATATAAAATCCGTTCGATTAGATTTTTCAC